>NZ_LRQV01000072.1 GCF_001567585.1 Micromonospora rosaria | reverse complement strand
CGACCGCGCAGCGGGGCCGTCTACGGGAGCTGGCTCGCCCGCGCCCACCTGCAACTCGGCGAGGTGCAGTGGGCCTGCGCGGCGGCCGACACGGCGCTGCTCGACGCGATCCGGGCCGGCTCGCCCCGGGCGGTACGCCAGCTCACCGGGTTCCGGCGACGCCTCGGCCCGCAGCGGGACGCCCCGGCCGTCCGCCGGCACCTCGCGCTGGTCACGGCGGCCACCCCGTACCTGCCCCGGCCGGTGCCCCCGGCCCGCCCGTGACCCACCGGCCGGGGCGGCGGACCCGCCGGCCCCTCGGCCGAACGGCGGACGTCCCGCGCGTCGGACGGCGGACGCCCCGCGCGTCGGACGGACGGTCCTGCGCCACCGCCGAGCCGCGACCCGATAGCGTCGGGGACGTGACCCACGCTGCTCCTGTATCCCCCGTCGACCGCGCGGACCTGCGGCACCGTATCGACAAGGCCCTCACGGAGTTCCTCACCGACCAACGGGCCTGGATGGCCGGGGTGGACGCCGCCCTGGCCCCGGTGGCCGAGGCGATCGAGTCGTTCGTGCTGGGCGGCGGCAAACGACTCCGGCCGGCCTTCGCCTACTGGGGGTACCGGGGCGCCGGCGGCACCGACTCCGACCAGCTGGTGACCGCCCTCGCCGCGCTGGAGTTCGTGCAGGCCAGCGCGCTGATCCACGACGACCTGATAGACCGGTCGGACACCCGGCGCGGCGAGCCGTCGGTGCACCGGCGGTTCGCCGCCCGGCACCGCAGCTCCGGCTGGGGCGGTGACCCGGACGGCTTCGGCGACGCGGCGGCGGTCCTGCTCGGGGACCTGTGCCTGGTCTGGTCGGACGAGATCCTGCACTCGGCCGGGCTCCCCCCGCAGACCGTGGCGCGGGCCCGGCCGGTCTTCGACGAGATGCGTACCGAGGTCACCGTCGGCCAGTACCTCGACGTGCTCACCCAGGCCACCGGCGACACCTCGCTGGAACGGGCCGGGAAGGTGGCCCGGTACAAGTCGGCGAAGTACACGGTGGAACGGCCGCTGCTGCTCGGCGCCGCGCTGGCCGACGCGCCGCCGGACGTGCGGACGTCCTACTCGGCGTACGGGCTGCCGCTGGGCGAGGCGTTCCAGCTACGCGACGACGTGCTGGGGGTCTTCGGCGACCCGGCGCAGACCGGCAAGCCGGCCGGCGACGACCTGCGCGAGGGGAAGCGGACCTACCTGGTGGCGGCGGCGGTGGAGACGCTGGACGACCCCGGGCGGGAGGTGCTGCTCGGCGCGCTCGGTGACCCGGAGCTGGACGAGGCGGGGGTGATCCGGCTGCGGGAGCTGATCGTCGCCAGCGGGGCGTTGACCCGGACCGAGCAGCGGATCGTGACGCTGACCGACGCCGCGCTGGCCGCGCTGACCGCCGTCGACCTCGGCACCGAGGCCCGGCAGGCCCTGGTGGACCTGGCCATCGCCGCGACCCGCCGGTCCGACTGAGCGGACCGGCGGAGGGTCACGGAGCGACGGGCCGGCGGGCCCGGGCCGGCAAGACGACGGCGGCGGCCCCAGGCCGGAACGACGGCGGCGGCCCAGGGCCGGCGGAACGACGGCGGCGGCCCAGGGCCGGCGGTTCGGTGCGGGCGGCCTCAGAAGCCGAGGGCCTGGGCGCGGCGCTTGACCTCGCGGGCCTGGTCGCCGCCGAGCGCGGTCGCCGGGGTGCCGCCGGGCAGCGTCCCGTCCGGCTCGTAGAGCCAGCGCACGATCTCCTCGTCGCCGTAACCGGCGTCGGTGAGCAGGTGGAGCACGCCGGGCAGGTGCTTGAGCACCGTACGGTTGGCGACCAGGTCGGCGGGGATCCGCCGGACCCCGTCGCGGCGGACGGCGAGCAGCTCCCGGTCCCGGATCATCTGGTGGACCTTGCTGATCGACAGGTCGAGCCGCTCGGCGACGTCGGGCAGGATGAGCCAACCGGCGGGATCGGTCGGCCCGGCGAGGTCGGCGTCGGTCGGCCCCGGGTTGGCGGAAACGGGTTCGGTCACCCGGTCACCCTGCCACGTGCCGGCCCGGCCGACCACGGCCACCCCGGCGCGCCGGCCGGCACGGGTCCGACCAGACCGGCCGTGAGCTGCCCGAACGCGCCGGCTCCCCGACTGTCGCACCCCGGCGGTAACATCCTGTTCTGCTGCCACCCTCTGGAGACTTACACTTCTCGCCGATGGACACACAGGTCGCCGACACGCTGCTGGGCTCGCTGCTCGACGGGCGCTACCGCATCCGCGGTCGCGTGGCCCGTGGTGGCATGGCGACCGTCTACACCGCCACCGACGAGCGACTCGAACGCACGGTCGCGGTGAAGATCATTCATCCGTCCCAGGCGTCCGACGGCCGCAGCCGGGGGCCGGGGTTCGGGCACCGGTTCACCGACGAGGCGAAGACGATCGCCCGGCTGACCCACCCCAACGTGGTCGCCGTCTACGACCAGGGCATCCACCAGGGCCTGCCGTACCTGGTCATGGAGTACGTCCGGGGCCGGACGCTGCGCGACGTGCTGGCCGAGCGGCACCGGCTGCACCCCGACGAGGCGCTGGCCATCACCGAGCAGATGCTCGCCGCGCTCGCCGCCGCCCACCGGGCCGGCCTGGTGCACCGCGACGTCAAGCCGGAGAACGTGCTGGTCGCCGAGGCCCCCACCGGCGGCGCGGCCAACCTGGTCGACAGCGTGGTCAAGGTGGCCGACTTCGGCCTGGCCCGCGCGGTCGCGGCCAGCGCGGACGACGCGAACGGCAACCAGCTCATGGCCACCGTCGCGTACGTGTCGCCGGAGCTGGTCACCGAGGGGCGCTCCGACGCCCGCACCGACGTCTACGCGGCCGGCATCGTGCTGTTCGAGATGCTCACCGGCCGGGTGCCCTACGAGGGCGACCGCCCGGTGGACGTCGCCTGGCAGCACGTCGACCGGGACGTGCCCGCCCCGTCGACGCTGGTCCCCGGCCTGCCCCGGGCGCTGGACGAGCTGGTCACCCGGGCCACCCGGCGCGATCCCGGCGCCCGGCCGACCGACGCCGGCGCGCTGCTGACCGAGGCGCAGGCGGCCCGGGAGGACCTGGGCAACCAGAACACCCGTACCGCCGTCATCCGCCGGGTCACCGACGACATGCCGGTGTCCCAGCCGACCATGGTGGTCGCGGCGGTGCAGCCGGCGCAGCGGCCGTCCTGGGCCCGGTTGCCGGAGACCGAGGCCCGCCCGCACCGCCGCCGGGCCGCGCCGGCCCAGCCGGGTCTGGTCGACCGCCTGGGCGTCGTCCGGGAGCGGGTGGCGGCGGCCTCCCGGGGCCGACTGGGCATCGTCGCGGCCGTCCTGGCTCTGGTGCTGGTCGCCACGGCGGGCGGCTGGTGGTTCGGGGTGCGCCGGTACACGGTTGCGCCCGAGCTGGTCAGCCTGACCAAGGCCCAGGCGGAGGCGCAGGCCACCCGGGGCGGTTTCACCCTGGTGTACGCCGAGCCGCAGCACCACGCCGAGGTGCCCCGCGACGGGGTGATCCGGCAGGAACCGGCCTCGGCCGAGCGGATCCTCAAGGGCGGCTCGATCACCCTCACCCTCTCCCTGGGCCCGGAGCGTTTCCCGGTGCCGGACGTGGTGGGCAAGGACTTCGAGCTGGCCGAGGCGGATCTGGTCAGCTCCCGTCTGGTGGTGGAGAAGGGCAGCCCCCGGTACGACGACAGCCTGCCCGAGGGCGTGGTCGTGGAGACCAAGCCGGCGGCGGGCACCGAGGTCCGGCCGGACACGAAGATCACCGTGATCCTCAGCAGGGGACGGGCCCCGATCACCGTGCCCAACCTCGTCGGCAAGAACCTCAACGAGGCCCGGTCGACGCTGGCCGGGCTCGGCCTGGAGGTCGTCGAGGAGCGCCAGGACTCCGACAAGCCCCGGGACGAGGTCCTCGACCAGGACCCCAAGAACGGGGCGGGCGTCGAGCGCGGCACCAAGGTGCGGCTCCAGGTCAGCAACGGCCCGCCGCAGGTGGCCGTGCCCCGGGTGGTCGACCTGCCCTGCCAGCAGGCCAAGCAGCAGCTGGAGGGTCAGGGCTTCCCGGTGTCGGTGCAGTTCAACCCGGAGGGCACCGTCCGCTTCCAGAACCCGGGCGAGAACTCCCAGGTGCCCCCGGGCACCCAGATCACCATCGGATGCTTCTGACATGACGGTGACCCGACCGGTCGGCTCGCACACCCCCACCTCCGGTGGCCTGGCCCGCGCGGCCCTGCCGTACGTCGACGCGGCCGGCTCCGAGGTGGTGCAGGTCTACGTCGGCAACTCGCGGGGCTGGGCGCTGCCGGCCGGTGACCCGGCCCAGGACGTCCTGTTCCGCGACGGCTGCGCCGAGCGCGACGTGCCCGTCTTCATCCACGCCTCGCTGCTGGTGAACCTCGGCTCCCCGACGCCGGAGACGGTCAGCAAGTCGGCGGCGACCCTGGAGCACGCGCTGCGCCGGGGCGCCGCGATCGGTGCCCGGGGGGTGGTCTTCCACGCCGGCAGCGCGGTGGACGCCACCCACGCCGAGACGGCGATGCGGCAGGTCCGCGAGACGCTGCTGCCCCTGCTCGACAGCGTCATGGCGGCTGACGGGCCCCGCCTGCTGGTCGAGCCGAGCGCGGGTGGCGGCCGGTCACTGGCCTCCCGGGTGGAGCACCTCGGCCCGTACCTCGACGCGGTGGACCGTCACCCCTGGCTTGGGGTCTGCTTCGACACCTGCCACGCCTGGGCCGCCGGGCACGACCTGGCCGTCGAGGGCGGCATGACCGCGACGCTGGACACCCTGGTGGCGACGGTCGGGGCGGACCGGCTGCACCTGGTGCACGCCAACGACTCGAAGGACCTCTGCGGCTCCACCCGGGACCGGCACGAGTCGATCGGCAAGGGCAGCATCGGGGAGCCGGCCTTCGCCGAGCTGATGACGCATCCGGCCACGGAGGGCGTACCCGTGCTGGTGGAGACGCCGAGCGGCGAGAAGCACGAGGGCCACGCGGCGGACATCGCCGTGCTCAAGCGGCTGCGTCCCTGACCCCTGGGACGGGGATCAGGGACGCGGCGGGCACGGATCGGCACAGCGGGCACGGATCGACGCAGCGGGCACGGGTCGGCACAGCGGGCATCCCGGCGGGCCGGGTCGGCCGCGCCGGGACGCCCGGGGGGTCAGCCGCGCAGGATGCGGGTCAGCACGTCGGCGGCCCGGTCCACCCCGGCGTCGTCGAGGTCCAGGTGGGTGACCAGGCGGGCGATCCGGGGCCCGAGCACCGAGACCAGCACCCCCTCGGCGCGGGCCGCGGCGGCCAGGGCGGGTGCGTCCAGCGCCGCCTTGCCCAGGTCCAGGGGGACGAGGTTGGTCCGCACCGGGGCGGCGAGCACCCCGAACGGGGCGACCGCCTCGGCGAGCCGGGCCGCGCGGGCGTGGTCCTCGGCGAGCCGCTCGACGTGGTGGGCCAGGGCGTACCGGCCGGCGGCGGCGAGGACGCCGGCCTGACGCATCCCGCCACCCATCCGCTTGCGGAGCAGCCGGGCCCGGGTCATCTTCTCGGCGCTGCCCACGATCACCGAGCCGACCGGTGCGCCGAGCCCCTTGGACAGGCACACCGACAGGGTGTCGAAGAGCCGGCCGTACTCGATCAGGGGAACGCCGTCGGCGACGTGCGCGTGCCAGATCCGGGCGCCGTCGCAGTGCAGGCCGAGGCCCGCGTCGTCGGCGACGCGGCGCAGGTCGCGCAGGGTGCCCAGCGGGATCACCCCGCCGCCGCCCCGGTTGTGGGTCTGCTCGACGGCGATCGCCCGGGTCGGCACCGCGTGGTACCCGTCCGGGCGGACCATCCCGGCGACGACCTCCGGGTCGATGTCCGCGCCGACGCTGGTCCAGGTCCGCGAGGAGATCCCGCCGTACGCCGCGGCGGCGCCGATCTCGTACGTGACGACGTGCGCGTCGGCGTCGCAGAGCAGTTCCTCGCCCGGGGGCACGAGCAGTTGCAGGGCGATCTGGTTGGCCATCGACCCGGTCGGGGCGAACAGCGCCGCCTCGTGCCCGAAGAGCGCGGCGACCTCCGCCTCCAGGGCGTTCACGCTCGGGTCCTCGGCGTACACGTCGTCGCCGACCTCGGCGTCGGCCATCGCCGCGCGCATCCCGGCGGTCGGCCGGGTGACCGTGTCCGACCGCAGGTCGACCACGCCCCGAATGGAAGCCACTTCAGCCACTGTCATCCTTTCGGCCGCCGACTGCGGGGCTCGCAAGCTCACTCCTCGCGTCAGCCACTGTGATCCTTTCGGCCGCCGACTGCGGGGCTCGCAAGCTCACTCCTCGCGTCAGCCACGGAGCATCTCCGCTACGAGGAAGGCCAGTTCCAGCGACTGCTGGGTGTTCAGTCGCGGGTCGCAGGCGGTCTCGTACCGGCCCGGCAGGTCCAGGTCGGCGATGTTCTGCGCGCCGCCGAGGCACTCGGTGACGTCCTCACCGGTCAGCTCGACGTGCAGGCCGCCGGGGTGGGTCTCCAGCCCCCGGTGCACCTCGAAGTAGCCGAGCACCTCGTCGACGATCCGGTCGAAGTGCCGGGTCTTGTACCCGTTGGACGACTCGTGGGTGTTGCCGTGCATCGGGTCGCACTGCCACACCACCTTCGCCCCGGCGGCGGTGACCTTGGCGACGATCGGCGGCAGCACGTCGCGGACCTTGTGGTTGCCCATCCGGCTGATCAGGGTGAGCCGGCCGGGCACGTTGTCCGGGTTGAGCTTCTCGCAGAGCTCGATCGCCTCGTCCGGGCTGGTGCCGGGGCCGAGCTTGACCCCGATCGGGTTGGCGACGCGGGAGATGAAGTCGATGTGCGCGCCGTCGAGCTGCCGGGTCCGCTCGCCGACCCAGAGGAAGTGCCCGGACAGGCCGTACGCCCGGTTGCCGGAGACCCGGGTGAGCGCCCGGTCGTACTCCAGGGCCAGGGCCTCGTGGGAGCAGTAGAGGGTGACCGTGCGCAGCGCCTCGTCGTCGGTCATCCCGCAGGCCCGGATGAAGGCCATGGCCCGGTCGATCTCCCGGGCGATGGCCTCGTACCGCTCGCCGGCCGGGGAGTTGCGCACGAAGCCCTTGTTCCAGTCGTGCACCGCGTGCAGGTCGGCCAGCCCACCGGCGAGGTACGCCCGGAGCATGTTCATCGCGGCGGCCGAGTTGGCGTACGCCCGGATCATGCGCTGCGGGTCGGCGACCCGTGCCTCCGGCGTCGCCTCCAGCGAGTTGATCATGTCGCCGCGGTAGGCCGGCAGCCCCCGCGCGTCGGTCGGCAGCGACCGGGGCTTGGTGTACTGGCCGGCGACCCGGGCGACCTTGATCACCGGCAGCGACGCGCCGTAGGTGAGCACGATCGCCATCTGGAGCAGGGTGCGGGCGTTGGCCAGCAGGTGGCTCTCGGTGTTGTCGGCGAAGGTCTCCGCGCAGTCGCCGCCCTGGAGCAGGAACGCCTTGCCCTCGCAGACCAGCGCCAGACGCCGGCGCAGTTCGTCGACCTCGTACGGCGCGACGACCGAGGGCACGGTGTCCAGCACCCGGCAGACCTCGGCGACCTGGGCCGGGTCCGGCCAGGGCGGGGTCTGGGCGCGGGGCAGTTCCCGCCAGCGGTCCAGGCCGAGGGCGGCGTCCTCGGACTCGACGGTGGGTCGACTGGTCTGCAGGCCGGGGCTGTCCACCCCGGGATGGCTCAACTGGTGCCACTCATGGCGCATGACAGAAAGCGTACGGCGGCGGTCGGCCGGACCCCACGTGGAGGGGGACGGTTCCGGCAGATGGAAGATCACGGACGGGCGCGGCGCGGTGCCGCTAGCCGGCGTCCCCACCCGGTGCCGGCGGGTCCGCCCCCGGCAGGTCCGGATCGTCGGACCGGGGCGTCACACCGCCCGGAACGGGCGGCTCGGGCGTGCCGCTGGCACTCGGCTCGGCGGGGCTCGCCGTCGGGGCCGGCGTGCCCGGGGCCTCCCCGGCGATGCACCAGTCGGTGCCGCTGCGGGTGACCGTGAAGTCCAGCGCCCGCACGGCGGTGCGCGTGCCGGCGGCGACGGTCAGGGTGGTGGTGACCTCCTGCCCGCGCGGCCCCGGCTGGACGTCGGTGACCGCCGCCTCGGTGACCCGGAAGTGGTCGGCGAAGTCGCCGTTCGGGCCGGTGGCGTGGGCGTCGAAGGCGTCCTGGAGCGGGGCACAGAGCTGGTTGCGCCCGCCGGCGACGTCCTTGGCGACCATGGCGTCGAGGTACGCCTGCACCCGCTCCCGCGACTTTGCGGCGACGTCCTCGGCGGGCGTGCGCGCCGGCTCGGCGGTCGAGTCGTCGCCGAAGCCGCAGCCGGTCACCGCGACCGGCAGGAACGCGAGCACAGCGACGGCCAGTGCCGCCTTTCCGGTCCGCACCGCCATGGGTCCTCCCGCTGGTCACCGCATCGACCTGCCTCGTCACCGCGAGTCTGACACATCGATCCGGCTGCATTCCGGGCCGCCCGCGCCCCGCCGGCGGCCCGGCCACGCGACGGGCGGGGAGGGGTCGACCGACCCCTCCCCGCCTGGTGGGTACCGCGTCGGACTCGGCTCAGCCGAGACCGCCCTTGATGGCGCCGATCAACTCACCGTTGCTGGTGTCACCGGAGAGTTCCCAGAAGAAGGCACCACCGAGGCCCTGGTTCTTCGCGTACGTCATCTTGCCGCCGATGGTGGACGGGGTGTCGTAGCTCCACCAGTTGCTGCCGCACTTGGCGTACGCGGTGCCGCCGACCGTGCCGGTGGCCGGGCAGGTGTTCTTGAGCACCTTGTAGTCCTCGATGCCCTGCTCGTAGGTGCCTGGGGCGGGTCCGGTGGCGGTACCACCCGGGGCGGCCTGGGTGACCCCGGTCCAGCCCCGGCCGTAGAAGCCGATGCCGAGCAGGAGCTTGTTGGCCGGGATGCCCTTGCTCTTGAGCTTCTGGATCGCCGCGTCGGACCAGAAGCCCTGCTGGGGGATGCCCGGGTACGAGGTGAGTGGGGAGTGCGGGGCGGTCGGCCCCTGGGCGTTGAACGCGCCGAAGTAGTCGTACGTCATCGGCATGATCCAGTTGAGGTGGGTGGCCGCGCCGGCGTAGTCGGCAGCGTCGATCTTGCCACCGTTGCTGCCGTCCGCGGTGATCGCGGCGGTGACCAGCGCCGAGGAGCCGAACTTGGTCCGGACCGCGGAGACCAGGTTCCGGAAGGCGGCCGGGCCGCTGCTGTCACAGGTCAGACCGCAGGCGTTCGGGTACTCCCAGTCGAGGTCGATGCCGTCGAAGACGTCCGCCCAGCGCGGGTCCTCGACCAGGTTGTAGCAGCTGTCGGCGAAGGCGGTCGGGTTCTGCGCGGCCTGGGTGAAGCCGCCGGACCAGGTCCAGCCGCCGAACGACCAGATCACCTTCAGGTGCGGGTACATCTTCTTGAGCTTGCGGAGCTGGTTGAAGCTGCCGCGCAGCGGCTGGTCCCAGGTGTCGGCGACGCCGTCCACGCTGTCCGCCGCGGTGTACGCCTTCTCGTAGTCGGCGTAGCTGTCCCCGATGGTGCACCGGCCGCCGGTGGTGTTACCGAAGGCGTACAGGATGTGGGTGAGCTTGCCGGCCGAGCCGCTGGTGTGGATGTTCTTCACGTGGTAGTTGCGGCCGTAGACGCCCCACTGGGCGAAGTAGCCGACCACCTTCTTGCCGCCCGGGTCCGGCGGCGGCGTGGTGACCGGCGGCGTCGTGGGCGGGGTGGTCGGCGGCCGGGTGGTCGGCGGGGTGGTGGTGGGCGGGGTGGTCGGCGTGGTGCCGCCGGCGCAGGAGACCCCGTTGATGGTGCAGCTCGTCGGGGCCCGGTACGCCCCGGTGCCGTTGTAGCCCCAGCTGAACGAGGCGCCCGGGGCGAGGCTGCCGGCCCAGCTCTTCTTGACCGCCACGTGGCGGTTGCCGCTGCTGGTGACGTCGGCGTCCCAGGAACTGCTGATCGAGGTGCCGGCCGGCAGGTCGAACTCGATCCGCCAGGTGGCGACCGTGCTGGACGACCCGTTGGTGATGGTCACCTTCGTCTCGTGGCCGGTTCCCCAGTCCTGCGCCCTGACGAAGGTGGCGGTGACACTTCCGGCACCGGACGCGGCGGCCATCGGTACCGTCGCGACGGTCACCGCGACCACGGCGCCGACCCAGAGGGCCCGGCGGAGCGATCTCTTCATGGCGCGTCTCCCCTAACAGTTAGGAAAGTTTCCTAAAACGATGCTGAGACGCTACTCACGAGTTCATCAATCCGTCAAGATGTACGCGCTTCGATCCCTGCCGATCGGGCCGATGGGAGCGCGACCAGGCTCCCCTTGCCACGCTGTGCCACCGTGGTCGACACGACACGTGTTCGTCTGGAGGCCGACTGATGGCTCGACTGGTGATCGCGGTGGATCCGGCCACGGGCGTCTCGCCCGCGACGCTGGCCCGGAGCTGGGACGACGACGACGAGGCGGCCGCCCTGGGGACGGCGTCGCTGCGCCACCAGACCCCCGGCTCCTTCTGGCCGGGGCCGGCCGAGCTGATCTGGGTGCCGTTGGCGGTGAACCTGGCCAGCACCCTCCTCTACGACCTGATCCGCCGCCTGGTCACCCAGCACCGGCCGGCGGTGGACGTCACCGAGCTGGAGCTGGTCGAGACCGTCGCCGGCGACGACCGGGTGGTGGTGATACGGGTGCGCCGGAGCCATCGGTGAGCGCGTCGACCGCCCCGGCGCCCACCACGGTCATCCGGGTCACCGAGCGGTCCCGCCGGCCCGACGGCGCGTTCGTCACCCGGGTCTCCTTCGCCGACACCACCGAGTTCGAGGGCGTGCTCACCGACCCCGCCGAGCCCGGCGACGAGGAGCGCTTCGCCTGGTACTTCGAGGAGCACCTGCGGTTCCCCTTCCTCGACCGCGACCTGGCCGAGGACGCCGAGCAGCGGCTGCGGGCGTACGGCGAACGGCTCTTCGGGCAGGTCTTCGCCGGGGAGGCGATCACGCACTACCGCGCGCTGGCCCGGCGGGGCTTCGACGGGTGCCAGTTGCAGGTGCAGGGGTCGGCCGCCTTCCACCGGCTGCACTGGGAGGCGCTGTACGACCCGGCGCTGCGGGTCCCGTCCGTGCTCCGGCTGCCGGTGACCCGCCGGGTGGACCTGCCCTCCCCCGGTTTCGAGCTGCCCCCGCCGCCGTCGACGCTGAACATCCTGGTGGTCACCGCCCGGCCGAACGGGCGCTCCGACGTCGGGTACCGGACCATCTCCCGGCCGCTGCTGGAGGGGCTGCGCCGGGCGGAGCGGCCGGTCGTGGTCGACCTCGTCCGCCCCGGCACCTGGCAGGCGCTGCGGCAGCACCTGCGCTGGAAGACGAAACTGCACGGCTCCGGCCACTACCAGGTGATCCACTTCGACGTGCACGGCGCGGTGGCCGGCTTCGCCGAGCTGACCCGCAGCCGCGCCGCCGAGCGGTACACCTTCTCCGGGTACACCTTCACCAGCCGGCCCGCCGCGTTCGAGGGCGAGCGGGCCTTCCTCTTCTTCGAGACCGAGGAGGAGGGCCGGGCCGAGGCGGTCTCCGCGCACGAGGTGGCCGACCTGCTGGCCGAGCACCGGGTGCCGGTCGCGGTGCTCAACGCCTGCCAGTCGGCCAAGGAGCCGGCCAGCGAGTCCAGCCTGGCGCAGCGGCTGGTCGCCGCCGGGGTCCCGGTGGCGATCGGGATGGCGTACTCGGTGACGGTGTCGGCCGCCCAACTGGCGATGCCCCTGCTCTACGCCGCCCTGACGCAGGGCGACGACCTGATCGGCGCCGTCCAGGCCGCCCGCCGGTCGCTGTTCGACGCCAAGGGCCGGCGGGCGTACTTCGACCAGCAGCTCGACCTGGAGGACTGGGTCCTGCCGGTGTTCTTCAGCCAGCAGGACGTCCGGCTGGCGCTGGCCGACATGTCCGTCGAGCAGGAGAACCGGTTCCTGGAGTACGAGGCCCGGGTCCGGGACGAGCCCCGCCCGGAGTACGGGTTCGTCGGCCGTGACCTGGACATCCTGGCCATCGAGCGACGGCTGCTGATCCGCGACGACCGCAACATGCTGCTGGTACGGGGCATGGTCGGGGCCGGCAAGTCCACGCTGCTGCGGCACCTGGGCTGGTGGTGGCAGCGCACCGGGCTGGTGGAGATGGTCTTCTGGTTCAGCTACGAGCAGCGGGCGTGGACCGTCGACGAGATCGTCGAGACGATCGCCGGTGACCTGCTCGGCCGGGTGGAGCGGGTCCGGTGGGCGGAGGAGCTGACCGAGACCGCCCGTACCGAGCGGATCGTCCGGCTGCTGCGGGCCCGCCGGTACCTGCTGGTGCTGGACAACGCCGAGTCGGTGACCGCCGCGCCGGCCGCGATCCCGCACGCGCTGTCCGAGTCCGCCCGGCACCGGCTGGCCGACTTCCTGGGCGCGTTGCAGGGCGGCCGGACCCTGGTGCTGGTCGGCTCCCGCGAGGACGAGCGGTGGCTCGCCGGGCGGACCTTCGGCGACAACACGTACACCCTGCCCGGCCTGGACGAGCAGGCCGCGTCGGTGCTCGTCGAGGCCGTCCTGAGCCGCCACGGCGGCGCCCACCACCTGCGGGACCAGACCCAACGGCAGGCGTTGGAGGAGCTGCGGGGCCTGCTCGGGGGGTACCCGCTGCCGCTGGCCGTGGTGCTGCCCACGGTGGCCACCCACACCCCGGCCCAGGTCCTCGCCGACCTGCGGCAGGGCGGCACGGAGGCGGACCCGCTCGGCCTGATCAGCACCGCGATCGCGTACAGCCACGGCAAGCTCGACCCGGCCACGCAGCACGCGCTGCTGTTGCTGGCCCCGTTCACCGGCAGCATCCCGCTCACGGTGCTCGACGCGTACCGCAAGCGGCTCGCCACCCACGCGGCGGTCCGCGCCCTCGGGTCGGTCGACCTCGCCGCCGCCGTCGCCGAGGCGGTCCGGGTCGGCCTGGCCACACCGCATCCCCGGCGCGCGGGCTGGGTGCAGACCCTGCCGGTGCTGCCGTACTTCCTCCGGGCCCGGCTGCGGGAGTTCCCCGCCCTGGAGGCGGCCACCCGGCAGGCGCACTACGGGCTCTACACCGTGCTGGCCGAACGGATCCACCGACGCCTCGTCTCCACCCGGCCCCGGGACCGGGCGAGCGGCCGGCTACGGGCCGGCGTCGAGTACGCCAACCTGCGCGGCGCCCTGGCCCACGGGCTGCGGACCGGGCAACCGGTCGCGCCGCTCGTGCTGTGCCTGGAGGAGTACCTCGACCAGGAGAAGCAGCAGGAGTCCCGACGGCACCTGCTGGGCCTGGTCCTGGCCCGTCGCCGGGACGCCGCCGGGCCGCTGCGCCGGGAGTTGGCCACCTTCCACTACCTCGCCGGGGCCTTCGCCCACGAGCAGCGGCGGCACCCCGACGCGGAGGAGCACTACCGGCAGGCGCTGACCATCCTGGACGAGTTCGACGACGAGCAGAACAGCGCCCGGATCGTCCACCACCTGGGCATGCTCGCCCAGTCCCAACGCCGCTTCGACCAGGCCGAGCAGCACTTCCGCGCGGCCCTCGCCGGCTTCCTCCGGTTCAACCGGGAGCTGGCCGGCTTCAGCTACCACCACCTCGGCATGATCGCCCACGAACAGGGCCACCTCGACCAGGCCGACGAGCACTTCCGGGCCGCGCTGGCGAGCTTCCTGACGGTCGGCAACCGGCACAAGGCCGGGTACGCGTACCACCAGTTGGGGATCGTCGCGCAGGACCAGGGCCGCCACGCCGAGGCGGCCGACCACTACCAGCAGGCGTACGCCATCCTCCAGGAGTACCGGGACCGGCACGGCGCCGCGCACACCCGGCACCAGCTCGGCGCCCTCGCCCAGGCCCAGGAGCGCTTCGACGAGGCCGCGGCGCACTACCGGGAGGCCCTGGTGACGTTCCGCGCCTACGGCGACCACCAGGGCGTCGCCGACACGTACCACCAGCTCGGCACGGTCGCCCAGCGCCAGCGGCGGTACGACCAGGCGGAGAGCCACTACGAGCAGGCGCTCACCAGCTACCAGGAGGTCGGCGAGCCGGTCAGCGTCGCCGACACGCACTACCGGCTCGGCACCGTCGCCCAGGACCGTGGCCGCCGGCCCGAGGCCGAACACCGCTACCGTACGGCCCTCGGTCTGTACCGGGAGGCCGACCACCTGCCGGGCGTCGTGGCCACGTGCCACCACCTCGCCCGGCTCGCGCGGGAGCAGCAGCGGTACGACCAGGCGGCGGCGTGGCTCGCCGAGGCGGCCCGCTCGTGGCGCGGGGCGCACGGCGACTGGCCGGTGGAGCCGGTGACCGCGCTGCGCGACCTGCGGGAACGACTCGGCCCGGACGGCCTGCGCCGGGTGCTGCGCGACGCCGTCCCGCCCGACCTGGCCGACGCGCTGGCGGAGGCCGTCGAGGAGACCGGGGGCGGCACCGACGACGGCTGAGCCGAGGGCCGTCCACGTCGCCGGGCCCGCCCGGTCCGCCCGGCGAGGAGATGACCAGGGTCAGCACGGGCGTGCCCCGGGCTCCCGGTGGACCGAGCGTGAGCCGGGTCGGGTGGGACGGGGCCGGACCCGTCCCACCCCGACGTGTTCAGCTCCGCAGGTTCCACTGCTGGTTGGTGCCGCCGTGGCAGGCCCAGAGGTGAACCTTCGTGCCGTTCGTGGTGCCGTTCCCGCTGGCGTCGAGACAGAGCCCGGACTGGGCGCCGATGATGGTGCCGTTCGGGTTGACCGTCCACTGCTGGTTGGCCTGGCCGTTGCAGTCCCAGATGATCGCCGGGGTGCCGTTCGCGGTGCCCTGGCCGGACGCGTCGAGGCACTTGGTGCCGTACACCACGAGTTGCCGGGCGGCGGTGTACGTGAAGCGCTGGTTGGTGCCGCCGTGACAGTCCCAGAGCTGGGCCTGGGTGCCGTTGGCGGTGCTCGATCCGCCGATCTCAAGGCAGCGGCCGGACTGCCCGCCGACGATCTGGACGTTCTGCTGACCGCCGCCCTGCGGGCCGGCCGCTGCCATCACCGCCTGGGCCCCGGCCGGCCAGTTGGTGTTGGTCACCGTCACGTTGCCGGAGACCACGTTGCCGCGATCGCCGTTGGTGACGTTGGTGCTGCCGTTGGTGGACCAGTTGTTCGTGACGGTGAAGTTGCCCATGTTCTCGGCGTACCAGTAGTTGGCGGTGGCCCAGGTGCCGGTCGACGAGAAGACGTTGGTGCGGGCGGTGAAGTAGCGGGAGCCCTCGTCGAAGTAGAGCCCGAAGTGGCCGTTGGTCCGCAGGCAGTAGTTGTCGCTGATCAGTCCGCCCGGATTCGCCGACAGGGTGTAGATGCAGCCGCCGTCGTTCATCTGCTGCATGACGTCGTGCACGTAGTTGCCGACCAGCCGGTTGTTGGACGCGGTGGTGGCGGTGCTGTAGCGCGGCTGGTAGTTGTACAGGCCCCGGTCGGCGTAGTGGTTGCTGCCCCCGGCGTCGTTGGACCCCCAGCCGTAGCCGATGGACATGCCGGTGTACGGCATGTTGTAGACCTCGTTGTACGAGACGGTGGCGTTGGTGACGTAGGTGGTGAGCACCGAGACGACGCCCCGGTACTCGATGCCCAGGTCGTGCAGGCGGTTGTTGCTGATCGTGATGTCCCGGTTGACCATGCGCTGGTCGCTCGGGTGGTGGGCGTCGGCGCGTACCCCACCGACGACGATGCCACCGGCCACGTTGCGGGCGATCTCGGACCTGGTGATGGTGATGTTGCTGGCTCCGAGACCGACGCCGCTGGCGTGGGCGTTGGCGTCGTTGCCGATCCCGACGGCGGTCTGGCCCAGGTTGACGAACGAGGAGTCGCTGAAGGTGATGTTGTCGGCGGCCGAGATCTGCACGGCGGCCGGCATCTGCTGCCAGTTCGGGCGGGTGGCCTCGAACTGCGGGCAACCGTTGTGGCAGGAGGTGAAGGCGGGCCAACTCCAGGTGCCGGCGATGTACGCGCCGGTCTGCTGGTCCACGTACCCCTGGTTGCTGCTGGCGCCGAGCCAGCTCGTGCCGGTCACGGTGACGCCGCTGAACGTGATGTGGTGCGCCGGGGCCGCGTACGTGCCGCCGATCTGGATCAGGGACTGCACCGTCGGCAGCTCCACCCGGGCGGTGCTCATGCTCTGCCCGGCCAGCGGGATGTAGGACAGGGCCCCGCTGCCCGGGTCGAGGTACCACTCCCCCGGCGCGTCGAGGAACTCGTAGGCGTTGCTCAGGTACAGCGGTCCGGCCCGGTGCGGGCTGGTGAAGGTGTCGTAGCCGAAGTTGTTGTTGCTCCACCCGGGTTGCTGCATCCGGATCTGGTTGCCGCTGATGCTCTGCACCGACACGTACCGGTCGGTGAACGAGTTGACGCTCTCCATCTGGATGCGGCTCTGGTTGGCCAGGTTGTTCAGGTAGCCCAACGCGCTGCTGGTGAACCGCATGCCGGTGCTGTCGGCGGTGAAGTCGGCCCGGTTGACCTGGGTACGCGCCCGGGTGGCCACGGCACCGTCGACGTAGAGCTGCCGGCTGTCCAGCCCGGCGCCGACGGTGGCCCGCCAGATGTTGCGTCCGGCGTCGACGAGCGACCAGCCGGTGACCGCGCGGGCACCGCTGATCACCGGTCGGGCCGACGGGGCCGCCTGCCAGAGCACGCGGTACCCGTTGGTGCCGGAGTCGGCGGCGGTGAAGCGCAGCGGCGCGGTGAGCCGGTAGACCCCGTCGGCCAGGTGCACCACGATGTCGCCGGACATCGCGCTGTTCAGGGCACGGACGGCGGTCTGCGCGCCGGTCAGCGAGCACGGTTGGGCGGCGCTGCACGTGCTGCCGCTGCCCGTCGGCGCGGCGTACAGGGTGGTGGTGGCGGCCAGCGCCGGGGCGGCGGAGGTGGCCACGACGGCGGCGGTGAGCACGCTGGTGAGCGCCACCGTGGTCACCGCGGCCAGCACCCGTCCGGGTGCGGTGGGACGAGGCGGTACGGACACGGAAGGTCTCCTTCGGGTGGGACGGGTGGTGGTGGTCGTACGGGTGGCGGCCGGTCAGCCCAGGAGCCCGCGCAGGTAGGCCAGCCCGTCGAGGGCGAGCCGGTCCGGTGACGGGGCGAGGGGACGCCAGATCGACGCGGCGGTGGCGATCGTCTCGTTCTCCGCGGTGAACGACTCGATGCAGACCGCGCCCCGGTAGCCGGTGCCGGCCAGCACGGCGAACAGGCGGGGCCAGTCCAGGTGGTCGCTGCCCGGAGCGCCCCGGTTGGTGCCGCTGACCTGGACGTGCTTGATGTACGGGCCGGCGACGGCGAGCGCGCCGTACGGGTCGGCCTCCTCGATGTTCATGTGGTACGTGTCGATCATCAGACCGACGTTCGACGGCAGACCGTCGATCAGGTCCACCGCCTGGTCGATCGTGTTGACCACGCTGGTCTCGTACCGGTTGAGCGCCTCCACCCCGATGGACACGCCCCGCGCGCCGGCGTACTCGGCGACCGGTGCCAGCGCCCGACGGAAGTCCGCGTAGCAGGTGGCACGCTCGGCCGCCGTCATCCGCCAGGTCCGGCCGACCGAGGCGTAGACCGGACCGCCGACGCTCGGCGCGCCGACGGCCGCCGCACTGTCCACGCAGCCCTTCAGGTACGCCACGGTGGCCCGCACGACCGCCGGTGCGGCGTCGACCAGGTCCCGGCCGGGCGGGGTGACCGCGCAGACACCGGCCACGCTGAGCCCGTGTGCCGCGAGCAGGTCCCGGGTCCGGACCGGGTCCCAGTCCCCGGGCTGCTCGATCGGCAGCTCGACCGCGTCGAAGCCGAAGCCGGCGATGCGGGGTACCAGCTCGGCCAGGGCCGCGTCGTCGACCGGTGAGGTCCACACCCAGGGGTTGACGCCGATCTCGTACACCGGTGGCCTACTTCCAGCGCTGGGGGTACCCGGGCAGGTCGGTGCAGCCGCACATCGCGTAGTGCAGCGGCGGCATCTCCGGGTCGAGGTAGCGGTCCAGGTTCTCCTGGGTGACGGTCGGCTGCGGCAGCTTCCACGGGTCGGCCACCTGCGCACCGTCGAGGATCCGCAGGGCCGCGATGATCGGCGTACGCCACTGGTAGGTCGGGTAGGTCGGCGCGATGGCGGTGAGGCCGGCCTCCTTCCACACCTTGAGGAAGTCGAGCTGGTCCTCGCCGTTGATCGGCGGGACCGGCTTGCCGGCGTCCTGGAACGCCTCCACCGCCGCGACCGCGACCGCCCCGGCGTCCATCCAGACGCCGTCGATCGTGCCGTACCGCTGGAGGTAGTCGTCGACAATCTTCTTGGTCTTGGCCGGGTCGCCGTCGGTGAACTCGACGCCGACGACGTCCACGCCCGCCTTGTCGAACGCAACCTTCGCCGCCGACCAGCGCGTCTCCAGCACGTCGACGCCGGGCAGGATGCGCAGCGCGAGCAGTTTGCCACCGGGCTTCATCCGCTGGCTGACGAACTCGGCGCCCACGTGGCCGAAGCCGTACCCGCCGATGGGGTTGATGAAGGTCACCGGGCAGTCCGTGTCGACGCCGCGGTCGAAGACGATCACCGGCAGGCCGGTGCGGCAGGCGGCCTCCACCGCCGGGGTGAGGGTGGCGGTCGTGTTCGGCGAGACGATCAGGGCGTCGCAGTCGCGGCCGAGCAGGTCGTTGATGTCGGCGATCTGCTTCTGGTCCTTGCCCTCGGCCTCCACGTGCACGAATTCGGCGATCCGGTCTCCCTGCGCGGCCACCTCGGCCTGCATGGTCTTGAAGCCGACCTGTCGCCATGGGTTGTTCAGCGCGGCGTTGGAGAAGCAGATCCGGTGTGGGCCGGCCTTCCTGAACGAGGCGGTGTCCACCATCGCCGGGTCGAGCGCCTGCTCCCACGGTCGGTCCGCCGGGCCGGTCGGCGTGGCCTGCAACAGGGCCAACTCGGCGTCGTACGCGGACTGTTCGAAGAAGGCGGACTGCTCACCGGTGCCGGCCCCGGCGGGGGCGGACGAGGCACCGGACGGATTCGCCACCGGTTGGTCGGTGGCGCAGCCGGCGAGCGTCAGCAGTGTCACCGCGCCGAGCGCGGCCAGGCAGCGTTTCATCGGATCCCCTTATCTCGACGTGGAACGCCGGGCCGCGACCGCCACGGCGACCAGGATGATGACGCCCTGGACCGCCGGTCGGAGCGCACCCGAGATGCCGTAGAAGTTCATGAGCGCGAAGAGCAGTTCGAGGGTGGTGGCACCGAGCATCGCGCCGACGACCGAGCCCCGGCCGCCGCCCAACGCGACACCGCCGAGGACGACCGCGGTGATGGCACCGAACTCCAGGCCGGCGCCGGCCTGGAAGGAGACCCCGCTGTAGCCGCCGATCAGGATCGCCGCGATCGCCGCGGCGAGGCCGCTGAGGACGAAGGCGGCGGTGCGGGTACGCCACACGCGTACCCCGCTGAGTCGGGCGGTGCGCGGGTTGTCGCCGACGGCGATCAGGATGCGCCCGAAGTCGGCGCGGGTCAGCAGCACCGCCACCGTGGCGACGAGCACCAGGATCACCACCGCGTACGGGATGCGGCCGAGCAGCGGCACGTCCTCGACGGCGCGCCGGCCGTACTGCCGGAACTCCTCGGTGAGCCCGCCCTTCGGCGCCCCGTCGGACCAGAGGTAGACCGCCCCGACGAGGACCAGAAACATGCCGAGAGTGGTGACGAACGAGGGCACCCCCAGCCGCGTGGTGACCAGGCCGTTGACCAGGCCGACGAGCGCCCCGCCGACGAGCAGCACCAGCACCACCGGCCAGGTCCGTGTCGGGTCGCTGTCGATCAGCCGGGCCGCCACCACCACCTGCGCGGTGACCAGTGCGCCGACGGAGAGGTCGAACTCGCCGCAGACGATCACGAAGTACTGACCGGCCGCGAGCAGGATGATCGGCGCCGAGCGGCCGAGGAACGACATCAGCGACGGCGGGCTGAGGAAGTCGGGCTGGCGGGCGGTGATCAGGACCAGCAGCACCACCAGGATCGCCAGGATCGGTGCCAGGCCGCCGGGCCGGGCCCACTGCGCCGGCCGGAGCTGACGCCGGAGGGTCTGCGTACTCACCCGGCCACCTTCCGCAGGGTCCCCCGGGCGTAGACGGCCACGGCCGCGATGATGATCACGCCCCGGACCACCTGCTTGGCGAACGCGTCGACCGCGAGCTGGTTGAAGACGGCGTCGATGGCGGCCAGCAGCAACACCCCGCCGATCGTGCCGACCACACCGCCCCGGCCGCCGGCCAGCGCGGTGCCGCCGATCACCACGGCGGCGATCGACTCCAGGTCGTAGAGGCCCTCCGAGCCGACGCGCGGCGCACCCGAGCCGAGCCGGCTGGCGAGGTAGACGCCGGCGATCCCGGCGCAGAGCGAGCAGAGCACGTGCGCGGTCACCCGCACCCGGTGGGTGCGGACGCCGGAGAGCCGGGCGACCTCCTCGTCACCGCCGACGGCGAGCAGGTGGTGGCCGAACCTGGTCCGGGCCAGCGCGAACCAGCACGCCCCGGCCACCAGGAGCAGCAGCAGGAAGGCCAGCGGGACCGGACCGACGCGCTGGTAACCGAGGGTCTGCACGAGGGCCGGTGAGGTGGTGCCGGCCGGGCCGGCGTACCCGTTGTCGAGGTATCCCTTGAGCAGCAGCCCGACGCCGAGCGTCGCGATGAACGCGTTGATCCGTCCGGCGGTGACGAGCAGTCCGTTGAGCAGCCCGATTCCGGCGCTGACCAGCAGCGTCAGACCGATCGCGGGCAGCAGCGCGCTGTCCCGCCCGGCCATCGTCTCGGCGGCGACCAGCGTGCTCAGGCTGACCACGTACGCGACCGAGAGGTCCAGTGAGCCGCCGAGGATGACCAGGGTCTGCCCGACCGCGACGAAGCCCAGTCCGGCGGCGACGTGCAGCAGGCTCACCGTCGTCGACTGGTTGACGAGGTGACCGCCGTCGACCAGGACGACGAGCCAGCCGATCGCCCACGTGATAGCCAGGGCCACGAACACGCCCGGTACCGGGCGTCGGGCGGGCAGCAGCGACCGGGTGGTCACGCGGCGGTCTCCCGTGCCGTGCCGAGGGCGAGCCCGACGACGTCCTCCTCGCGCGCACCGGCGGGCAGTTCGCCCGCGATCCGGCCGTCGCGCATGACCACGATCCGGTCGCTCATGCCGAGCAGCTCGGGCAGGTCGGACGAGATCATCAGCACGGCGGCGCCGGCTGAGGCGAGGCGGCGGACCAGGTCGTGGATCGCCGACTTCGCCCCGACGTCGATACCTCGGGTCGGTTCGTCGAAGAGCAGGACCCGTGGGTGCAGGGCGAGCCATCGCGCCAGCACCACCTTCTGCTGGTTGCCGCCGGAGAGGAAACGGATCTCCTGGTGATCACCGGCGGAACGGACCTCGACGGCGGCGAGCAGCTCCCGGACCCGGGCGGTGCGGGCGGCTCGGCCGGACCGGAGCGGGAAGGCGGCGCGACCGGCCAGCAGCGCGTTGTCCAGCACCGACTGGCGGGCGATCGTACCCTCGCCCTTGCGGTCCTCGGTGACGTAGGCGATCCCGGCCCGCATCGCCGCGCGCGGGGAGCGCAGCCGGACCGGTCTGCCGTCCAGGCTGACCTCGCCGGTGGTGAACGGGGCCGCACCGAACAGGGCCCGGGCCAACGCGGAGCGGCCGGCGCCCTGGAGCCCGCCGACGCCGAGCAACTCCCCCGCCCGCAGGTCCAGGTCGATGTCGCGCACCCTGCGGTTCCCACCGCGCCGTACGGTGAGCCGGACCGCGCCGACGTCGCTCGGGGCGGCACGCGGCGGGTAGTAGTGCGACAGCTCCCGGCCGACCATGTGTCGGACCAGGTCGTCGGCGCTGGTGTCGGCGGTGTCCGTGGTGGTCACCCGGCGACCGTCCTTGAGGACGGTGATCCGGTCGGACAGGTCGAAGACCTCGGTGAGCCGGTGCGAGACGTAGAGGATGCCGATGCCCTGCTCCTGGAGCCGGCGCACCAGGGCGTAGAGCAGCGTCACCTCGTGGTCGGCCAGCGCGGCGGTCGGCTCGTCCATGATGATCAGCCGGGCGTCCAGGGCGAGCGCCTTGGCGATCTCCACGACCTGCTGTTGCGCCACGCTGAGCCGCCCCACCGCAGCGTCGGCCGGCAGGGCCGTCTCCCCGACCGAGGCCAGGAGCCGCCGGGTGCGCTCGCGCATCCGGCGGCGGTCGACCAGGCCGCGCCGGGTGGGCTCGTTGCCCAGGTACACGTTCTCCGCGACGGTGCGTTCCGGCAGCAGGTTGAACTCCTGGTGGATGATGCCGATGCCGGCCCGTCGGGCGTCGCGCGGGCCGCCGAAGACGCGCGGTTCGCCGTCGAACTCGACGGTGCCCGCGTCGGGGGCGTACCCCCCGGAGATGATCTTCATCAGGGTGGACTTGCCGGCGCCGTTCTCGCCGACCACGGCGTGCACCTCGCCCGCGCCGACGTCGAGACCCACCCCGTCGAGGACGCGGACGCCGAGGAAGGACTTGCTGATGCCCCGCAGCGCGAGCAGGGGCGTCGGACGCCGGTCTGACATCGTCGATGATCCTTACGGATAGTAGCCATAATCGGATTCCGCCCGACGCCGAAGAACCTCCAGCACGGACGGTCGATACCCGTTTCGCCAGTAGAGCGCGGCACTTCGTGTTCTCGTTCTCAAACTTCCGCTTGACACGACCGAAACATCACACGTATGAAGATAGATGTTCGGGTATGAGTTCGCAATCCCTGTCCTGCCAGGGACTTTGGGGCACCGTCTCATCGGCGAGGACAGGGACAGTCACACCTGCGCGGGAGTCAACGCCGGATCGGAGCCATCGTCCATGGCATCGTTAACATCCGACGTCATCTATGCATAACACACCCCGGCTCCCCACCCCACGGGGCGGCACCTCCGTCCGACATAACGGTGAGTCACATCCGGAGGCGTCGGCGCGCCACCCGTAGCCCCTGCCCGCCCAACGAGGAGACGCCATGCGTCGCACACCATCCATCATCGGCGTGATCGCGGGTCTGTTACTGACCTTCGCGGTCGTGAACCCGGCGGCGGCGGCTCCCGCCTTCCGGGCCCTGCTGTTCACCAAGACCGCCGGTTACCGGCACGACTCCATCCCGGCCGGCGTCGCGATGTTCCAGCAGCAGGCGGCGGCCAACAACTTCGAGCTGGTGCACAGCGAGGACCCGGCCGTGTTCACCCCGGCCACCCTCGCCACCTTCGACGTCCTCGTGATGTTCCAGACCTCCGGCATGGTCTGGACCTCGGCCGCCCAACGCCAGGCGGTGGAGGGATTCCTCGCCTCCGGCAAGGGGATCGTCGCGATCCACAACGCCACCGACATGGGCATCGAGGGCGAGTACCCGTGGTGGGACCAGACCGTCAACGGCGGCGCGCACATGCCGGAGCACTCCCCCGGCGTCCTGCCCGGCACCGCCATCGTGGCCGACAGGAAGCACCCGTCCACGGCCACCCTGCCGGATCGCTGGAACCGCAGCGAGGAGTGGTACAACTTCGACAAGAACCCGCGCGGTGACGTGCACGTGCTGGTCACCGCGGACGAACGGACCTACAACCCGGGCTCCCGGGCGATGGGCCCGGACCACCCGATCTCCTGGTGCCGTGCCGTCGGCGGCGGTCGGGTCTGGGCCACCGCCATGGGCCACGCCGTCGAGTCCTACAGCGAGACCCACTTCCGCAACCACGTGCTCGGCGGGGTGAAGTGGGCCGCCGGTAACGAGCCCGGGGACTGCGGCGGCACGGTCTGGGGCAACTTCGAGAAACGCTCGCTGGACACCGACACCGTCGACCCGATGGCGCTGGCGGTGGCCCCCGACGGGCGGGTGATCTACGTCCAGCGCGGCGGCCAGGTCAAGATCTTCAAGCCGAGTACGAACAGCACCGTCACCGCCGGCACGCTCAGCGTCTACACCGGCGGCGAGGACGGCCTCACCGGGCTGGCCCTGGACCCGAACTTCGCCACCAACGGGTACGTCTACCTGTACCACTCGCCGGCCGGCAGCAGCACGGACGTCAACCGGGTCTCCCGCATCACCCTCAGCGGCGACACGCTGACCATGTCCAGCCAGGTCACGATCATCGACATCCCGGCCTACCGCGACCGCACCTACCCGGAACCGGGGCACACCGGCGGGTACATGGAGTTCGGGCCGGACGGCAACCTCTACATCGGCACCGGGGACGACGTGCCGCCGAACCTCGACCCCAACTGGCAGGGCTACGCCCCGCTGGACTGGCGGTCGGGCAAGCACATGCTCGACGCCGCCCGTACCGCCGGCAACACCAACGACCTGCGGGGCAAGCTGCTGCGCATCCGACCGTCGGCCGGCGGCGGCTACACCGTCCCGGCGGGCAACCTCTATCCGCAGGGCACCGCGCAGACCCGGCCGGAGATCTACGCGATGGGCTTCCGCAACCCGTTCCGCTTCTCCATCGACCCGGCCAACGGCTGGGTCTACCTGGCCGACTACGGGCCGGACCGGAACCCGCCGACCACCAACCGGGGCCCGGAGGGGCTCGTCGAGCTGAACGTGATCAAGTCTCCCGGCAACTACGGCTGGCCGTTCTGCCACGGTGACAACCAGCCCTACGCGCCGTACAACCCGGACACCGGCGCGGTCGGCGCGAAGTTCAACTGCTCCGCCCCGGTCAACAACTCCCCCAACAACACCGGCCTGACCAGCCTCCGGCCGGTGGTCGCGCCGAACATCTGGTACGGCTACGGCACCTCGCCGACCTTCCCCGAGCTGGGCTCCGGCGGCTCCGCGCCGATGGGCGGGCCGGTCTACCGCTACAACGCGGCGAACCCGTCGGCGACCAAGTTCCCGCCCTACTACGACGGCGTGCACTTCTTCTACGAGTGGTCCCGCAACTACCTCAAGGAGGTGCACTTCGACTCGGCCAGCGCGGTCACCCGCACCAACCCGTTCCTGCCCACCACCCGGTTCAACAAGCCGATGGACCTGGAGTTCGGCCCGGACGGATCGCTCTACCTGCTGGAGTGGGGCACCAACTTCGGCGGCGGCAACAGCGACTCGGGCCTCTACCGGATCGACTACGTGCAGGGTGGACGATCCCCGATCGCCACGGCCACCGGTACGCCCACCAGCGGCAACGCCCCGCTGACCGTGCAGTTCTCCAGCGCCGGGTCGGCGGACCCCGACCCCGGTGACACGATCAGCTACCAGTGGACCTTCGGTGACGGCACCACCTCCACGGCGGCCAACCCGTCGCACGTCTACACCGCCAACGGCAACTACACCGCCCAGCTCAAGGTCACCGACAGCACCGGCAAGACCGGCTTCGCCAACGTCGCGATCACCGTCGGCAACACCGCTCCGGTGGTCACCATCACCACCCCGGCCCACGGCGGCATGCTCACCTTCGGTGACCGGGTCCCGTACCAGATCACCGTCTCCGACCCGGGCGGGGCGGCGATCGACTGCGCCACGGTGATCCTCAACCCGGCGCTCGGGCACGACGACCACGCGCACGAGACCACCGACCTGCCCGGCTGCTCCGGCACCATCCCCACCGACCTGCTCGGCGGGCATCCGGACGGCGCCAACCTGTTCTACGTGCTCAACGCGCGGTACACCGACAACGGCGGGGCGGGCGGGGCCGCACCGCTGACCGGGCACGCACAGGTGATCCTCCAGCCCAAGCACAAGCAGGCCGAGTACCACAGCAGCCAGTCCGGCACCCGGGTGGTCGACCAGGCCGGCGCGGAGAGCGGCAGGCGGGTCGGGGACATCTCCCACAACGACTGGGTGGCCTTCACCCCGATGAGCCTCTCCGGCATCAACACGGTCAGCTACCGGCTGTCGTCGCCGTCCGGTGGCGGCACGATCGAACTCCGGGCCGGCTCGCCCACCGGTACGCTGCTGGCCACCACGCCGGTGCCGGCCACCGGCGGCTGGGACAACTACCAGTCGACGCCACCGGTGAACGTCACCGCCCTGGCCGGTACGCACACCCTGTACCTGGTCTTCAAGGGCAGCGGCAACAACTGGTTCGATCTCGACTCGCACACGTTCGGCGGTGCGGGGGTCGGTGTCGGTGGCGGGGTGGCCGGGCGGACCTGGACCCTCACCGCGCAGCACAGCGGCAAGGTGATGGACGTCAACGGGGTCTCCACCGCCGACGGCGCCCAGATCCACCAGTGGGCCGCCAGCGGCGGGAACAACCAGAAGTGGCAGGCCGTCGACGCCGGCAACGGTGCGGTCACTCTCAAGGCGGTGCACAGCGGCAAGTGCGCGGAGATCGTCGGCTCCTCCACCAGCGCGGGCGCCTTCCTCCAGCAGGCCACCTGCGGCACCGGCAACCAGCAGAGGTTCACCGTCACGGCGACCGGCACCAGCGGCGTCTACACGGTCCGGAGCGTGCTGAGCGGCCTCTGCCTGGACGTCAACGGCGCCGCCACCACCGACGGCGCCCGGCTGGTGCAGTGGACCTGCCACGGCGGCACCAACCAGCAGTGGCGGTTCGGCGCGGCCTGACGACCGCGACGGTGATCCGCCGATGACACCGGTCGGGACCGGCCCCCGCACCACGGGAGCCGGTCCCGATCGCCGTGCCCGTCGGGCACGAGACGGTGCGGCTCAGTGGCCGTCGGACTCGGCCAGCGGTGCGCCGGCACGCCCGCCGTGACCGTTCAGGGCGGTGCCGCCGACCGTGGCGCCGGTCGGCAGGTACGCCGGCCGGGCCGGTGCCGAGGCGGCGTCCTCCGGCAGCAGCCGCCGCCCCGCCGACGTGGGCCGGACGTCGGGCCCGTCGGTGCTGCGGGCCGCCGGATGCCGGACCGACGCGCGGATGGCGCGCTCGTCGACGCGTACGCCGAGCCCCGGCGCGTCGCCGAGGACGAAGGCACCCTCCTCGACGTGCAGGTCGACGGTGACACCGACCGGTGGACGCAGGTCCTGCAACTCGCTGGTCAGGTGGTTCGGCACCGACGTCGCGGCGTGCAGCAGCCCGACCGGGCTGTTGCCGATCGGGCTGACCGGCAGGTCGTGGGCGTGCGCGAGGGCCGACGTACGCAGGAAGTGGGTGACTCCCCAGACGGCGGCCGTCTGGACGATGTCGACCGCCCCGGCGGCGATCAGCGGGCGGTACTGCTCCAGCCCGGTGAGGTTCTCCCCGGTGGCGACCGAGGCGCGCACGCCCCGCCCGACCGTGGCCAGGCCCTCGGCGTCCCACCGGCGGACGGGCTCCTCGATCCAGATCAGATCGAGGGTGCGTTCGAGTTCACCGACGTGGCGGACCGCCTGCTTGCGGGTCCACGCCTCGTTGACGTCGAGCATGAGACCGGGCCGCCGTCCGTGCCCGGCCTCGGTCAGCACCTCCTCGACCAGCCCCAGGCGACGCCGGTCGCGGGCGATGTCCAGACCGCCCTTGAGCTTCGCGGCGCGCAGCCCGTGCGCGGCGTACGCGCGGTAGGTGGCGACCAGTTCCTCGTCGGTCAGGCCGATGTCCAGACCGGAGGCGTACGCGGGGACCCGTCGGTCGCGTCCGCCCAGCAGTCGCCACAGCGGCTGGCCGGCGGCCTGCGCCTTGATGTCCCAGAGGGCGGTGTCGAGCGCGCCGATGGTGCCGAAGACGGAGCCCGCGTGTCCGGCCTTGAAGCTGTGGCGCAGCATCCGGTCGTAGAGCGTCGTCACGGCGCGCGGGTCCTCGCCGTCGACGGCCGCGAAGATCCGTTCGATCTCCACGTGCGGGCCGAGTCCGACTCCGGAGATCCCCTCGTCGGTGTCGACGACGACGATCGACACCGGGACCACCCCGTCGGCGAGGACGCCGTTGGCGTCACCGACGGGGCGTCCCCATTCCTGCACCGTGGTGAGCGTCCGATATCCGGTGATCCGCATGTCAGCCCTTCGTGGAGCCGGCGGCGACGCCGTCGGCGATCTGGCGCTGGAGGAAGAGGTAGACCAGCAGGACGGGGAGGGCGGCGATCAGCACCCCGGAGGCGAAGGTCGGGACGTCGGCGGAGTACTGCCCGCGCAGCGAGGTCACGCCCACCATCAGGGTGCGCTGGTCGGCCGAGGGCATCATCACCAGCGACATGAGCACGTCGTTCCAGCAGAACAGGGCGTCGAGGATGCCGACGGAGAGCAGCGCCGGGGTGCCCAGCGGCAGCATGATCCGGCGGTACACGCCGTAGAGGCTGTTGCCGTCGATCCGGGCCGCGTCGATGATCTCCGGCGGGATCGACCGGTAGTAGCTGGTCATCAGGAAGACGGTGAACGGCAGGAACTGGGCGACGTAGACGAGGACCAGCCCGGGGTAGGTGTCGATCAGCGCGGTGTCGGCCATGATCCGGGCGAGCGGCACCATGATCACTTGGAACGGCACGAAGAGGCCCGCGAGGCAGCCGAGGAACAGCGCCCGCGACCCCCGGAACCGCACCTGGCTCAGGGCGAAGCCCGCCATCGAGCCGAGCAGCAACAGCAGGAGCACCGACGACGACACCACGATCAGCGAGTTGACGACGTACCGGCTCATGCCGACGCTGCTCCACGCCGTCTCGATGTTGTCCCAGCGCAGCCTGTCGGTCAGGGCGAAGCGGTCGAGGATGTAGTCGCGCCGGGTCTTCATCGCGACGTTCGCGGTGAACAGCAGGGGGTAGATCGTCGCCAGGGCGAGCACCAGCATCGGGACGGCGATCAGCCACCGCCCCGGCCGCAGGCGTGACATCAGTTCTCCCTTCCGGCCCGGCTGAGCAGCTTGATCTGCACCAGCCCCACCACGAGCATGATCACGAAGAGGACCGTCGAGGCGGCCGAGGCGAGGGCGGGACGGTTCATCTGGCCCTGCTGGATCCAGATGTAGTACTCCGGCAGGTACGTGGACCCCTCCGGGCCGCCGCTGGTCATCACGAACAGCAGGCCGAACATCGAGGTCAGCATCCCGATCATCGTGGTCACGAAGACGAACTGGATGGTCCGGGACAGCCCCGGGACGATCACGTGCCGGATCACCTGGGGCAGCGAGGCCCCGTCCACCCGGGCCGCGTCCAGCAGGGCGGCGTCGAGGGTCGCGAAGCCGGCGAGGAAGACCACCAGGGACATCCCGAAGGTGGCCCAGACGTGCACGCCGACCACCACGAACATCGCGATGTCCGGGTCGCCGAGCCAGTCGACCGGCCCGACGCCGGCCGGGCCGAGGAGCGTGTTGATCGGGCCGTCCACCGCCAGCAGGAGATTGAAGATCGCGCCGACGATGACCGGGGAGAGCACGGCCGGAAAGAAGTAGACGCCGCGGTAGAGCCGGTGCCCGGGGACCCGGAGATAGATGAAGGTCGCCAGCAGGCCGGGGATCGCCACCGCCACCGGCAGCAGCAGCACCAGCCGGCCGACGTTGCCCAACGCGGTCCGGAACAGCGGGTCGGCGAGCAGCTCCCGGTAGTTGTCGACGCCCACCGCCGTGCCGTCGCGCGCCCCGTCGCCGGTGAACGAGAAGTTGACGCCGAGCAGCAGCGGGTACAGCCGCAGCACCACGATGATCAGCACGGCCGGGGCGACCAGGACGTACGGTGCGAGGCGCTCGGAGCGGAAGCGGCCGGCGGCCCGCGCCGCACCGGTCCGGCGACGGTCGCCGCCGGTCGCCGCGTCGGTCCGTCCGGCCGGAGCCGGACGGACCGAGGGTTGCGCGTTTCCGATCGGCACGAACTCAGCCCGCCTGGTCGGAGGCGGCCAGTTGCCGCACCACCTCGTCGACGGTGGCCGAGCCGCTGAGCAGTTGCTGGGACAGTCGGCCCATCAGGTCCAGGGTCTTCGAGGAGAGCGCCACGTGCAGGGCCGGCTTGCCGCCCCCGGTCGCGGCCACGATGCCGGCCACCGCCGGGCCGCCCTGCGACACGTCGATCGTGGTGTCGGCGGCGACGGCACCCGCGTCCGCGTAGAAGGCCTTGAGCGCCTCGGTCGAGGTGAGCGAGCGGACCAGGTCGGCGGCGACCTTCGGGTCCTTGGTCCACTTCGCCACCGCGTAGCCGATCCCACCGTCGTAGGGCAGGCTCGGGGTGGTGCCCTCGGTGACCACCGGGGCGGTCATCACGCCGAGCTTCTCCGGCGTCAGGAACTCGTTGAAGTCCTTCCAGTGCCCGACGTCCGACATCAGCCCGATGACGTGGGCGGCCCTGCCGGACTGGAAGAGGGCGAACCCGTCGTTGAACATCGCGGTCGAGTTGGCGCCGTCGGTGTTCAGTCCGGCGTCGCCGGCCTGCTGCCAGAGCTGGAAGATCCGCTTGACGTGCGGCGAGTTCCAGTCGCGTTTGCCGGCGATCCAGTCGTCGTACTCCTGCGCGGTGAGCACGGCGGAGCCCAGTGCGGAGAGCCAGAACTGGATGCCGGCGCCCTCCTTGTTGCCCAGCGCGAAGCACTTGGCGCCGGCCTTGGCGAGGGCGGCGCAGTCGCTGAGGAACCCGGTCCAGGTCGTGGCCGGTGCGGCGGGGTCGAGCCCGGCCTTCTCGTACAGCGCCTTGTTGTAGTAGACGGGGTGGCCCTGCAACGTCACCGGGCCGGCGTAGGTGCGGCCGTCCTCGGTGAAGGCGTCCCAGCCGGCCAGCCGCTGCCGGTCCTCGGCGAGGTACTCGTCCAGCGGCACCAGCGCGTCGACCCGGTCACGGATCTGACCGCCGCCGTTGAACAGCATGACGTCCGGGCCCTTGCCGGCCTGGATCGCCGCGCCCAGCAGGGTGTAGTACTGGTCGAACGGCTGCGCGACGAACTCGACCGTCACGTCCGGGTGTTTCGTGGCGAAATCCGCCTTGGCCTTGTCGAGGTACGCGGCGGCGGACGCCTCGCCGGACTTCCAGTCCCACACGACCAGCTTGCCCTCGGCGCCACCGGCGGACCCGCCCGATCCGGTGGCGCTTCCACAGCCGGCCATCGCGACCAGGCCCACAACGAGGACGGCGGACCACAATGCGCGCTGTTTCATCGTTGTTCACCTCTGAACGGGAATGGCCGACGGCTCCACCGCAGACCAACAGTGTGCGGAAACGTAACTCGTATGACGTCTGACGTCAACGATCGGACGTACACTGACCACCGGACGTCGTGCCACGGCAAGCACATCGGAGGGGACATGACGCCATCGCAGGAGACGACCGTGGACACCTCGGCCACCCCGGCCTGGACCCGCCGGCCGCAGAACCTGGCGCGCGCCGTCACCGCCGAGCTGGTGCAGCGGATCGTGCGCGGGATGCACCCGTCCGGGTCGCCCCTGCCCCCCGAGCCCGTGCTGTGCGAGACCTTCTCGGTGAGCCGGACCGTGGTCCGCGAAGCGGTCAAGGTCCTCCAGGAGAAGGGCCTGGTGCAGGTACGCCAGGGCGCCGGCACCACGGTCACCCCGCCCTCGATGTGGGACATGCTCGACGAACTCGTCCTCGCCGCCACCATCGCCGAGGACGACAGCCTCGCCATCCTGGACGACCTGGTGGTCACCCGGCGGCTGCTGGAATCGGACATGGCGCACGTGGCCGCCCGGCAGGCCGACGCCGAGACCGTCGAGCGCCTGCGCGCGCTGGTCGACCGGATGGACGAACTCGTCGACGACCAGGTCGCCTACCACGAGCACGACCGGGCCTTCCACGACACGGTGATGCAGGCGTCCGGCAACCGGATCGCCCGTGGGGTGGTCCGCTCGCTGGAGAGCCAGGTCGCCAACACCGCCCGGTACATGGGCCGCACCCAGCGCTCGCTCTGCGTGGCGTCCAACCGGGGGCACCGCCGCATCTACGAGCGGATCGCCGCCCGGGACCCGGCCGGTGCCGCCGACGCGATGTTCACCCACATCACCGAGGCGTGGCTGGTGCGGCGCAAGGGCTCCGGCAAGCCGACCCGACTGCAACGGTGAACCCACCTTTCCACTCGCCGCCGGGCAGCCGTCACCGGTCGTCGACCGGTGACGGCTGCCGTCTGGATCCCGCCTTCCTCCGGGGTCAGGAGAACTGCGCGAAGAACCGCCAGATCTCACCCTTGGTCCAGGTGGTGACGCCGCTCTCGGCGTACGTGCCGTCCACCGGGCCGGGCATGTGCCCGTTGTCGAAGGCCGCCCACTGCACCGGGTAGCCCGACCGGCAGCCGGAGTACGCGGTGGTGATGTGGGTGCGGCTGCCAGCACCGGGCTCCGGCGGGTTCTGCGCCGCGCACCCGTTGTTGCGGACGAACGTGTCGCGCAGCGCCCGCCCCTGACCGATGCTGAGGACGTTGTCCGAGATGCCGTGCAGGCCGAAGTACGCGATCGGCTGCGTGCCGCCGGAGCAGCCGCTGATCTGCGCAGCGGCGATCACCGCGACGGCGCGGAACACGTCGGCCCGCGCGCAGGCCAGGGCGTAGCTCATGCCGCCGCCCCAACTGAAGCCGGTGGCGAAGCGCTGTCTCGGGTTGACGCAGAGGTCGCCCTCGATCCGCCGGATCATGTCGTCGACGAAGGTGACGTCCTCGCCACCGGCGTTGCCCCAGCCGTTGCCAAGCCCCTGCGGCGCGACCAGGATCGCGCTGTTGTTGGACTGCTCCTGCTGGCCGTAGTACGACCACGCGGCCCCGCTGGTGCCGCCGGAGGAGACGTCCTGCATGGTGCCGCCGCGCCAGTGGAAGGCGAAGATCAGCCGGTACGGGTTGTTCGGCTGGTAGTTGGCGGGTACGCGCAGGATGAACGACCGGCTCTTGCCGCCGCTCTGGATCGTGTGCGTACCGCTGGACAGGGTGGGGGTACGGCCACATCCGGTGCCGCCCGGCGGCGGGTTGGACCCGTCGACGCGGACGAGCTGCCACTGCTGGTTGCCACCGTTCCAGTCGGCGTACTGGACGATGTTCGCGCCGTCGGCGGTCGACGCGCCCTGGACCTCGACCACCTTGCCGCTGTGTCGGCTCACCAGCCGGACGTGGCCGCCGTCCGAGTCGGCCAACCGGAACTGCTGGTTGGTCCCGTTGGTGTCCGACCAGGTGACGATCGCGCCACCGTCGGCGGTGGACCAGTTGTGCACGTCGAGGACCTTGCCGGAGTGCCGGGACTTGAGCCGGTAGTAGCCGCCGCCGGAGTCGACGAACTGCCACTGCTGGTTCGCGCCGTTGTTGCGCGTCCACTGGGTGATCCGCGCGCCGTCGGTGGTGGCCGAGGCGTACAGGTCCAACGCCTTGCCGCTGGTCCGGTTCACCAGCACGTACCAGGCGTTGGTGTCGACCGTCGCGGCGGACGCGGGCGTGGCGCTCACCGCCACGACCGTGCCGGCCGCCATGACCACGGCGAGCGCGGCGGCCAGTCCGGATCGTCGACCGCGTCTCGGCGGGGAGGCGGGACGGGCCTCGCCGATGACTGTCATGGTTCACTCCTTCGGTCGGGGTCGCCTGCGGGCGGGACCGCCCGCGCGCGCCCGGCTGGGGTGCCGAAGTCCGGTGGTGGCGTCAGCACGTCGGTGTGTCGTGGGGAGATCCGGTCGGCGGCGCCCGATCCGGCGACACAAGCCCACGAACGGAGCAGGTCCACCAGGCCGGGGCGCGGTGTCGACGCCGGACGACCGACCCGCTCTCTCATCGAAATCTAACGATGCAGACGTCATACGTCAAACGACAGATGTACCTGGACTCCGGTCCGGCCCGACAACGGCCGCGCCGCGCCTCGCGGTACACGGGACTGGCGCGGCGCGGATCACGGACCTCGACCCGGGCGGGGAACAGCGGACCGTGGTCGCCACGGGCGCGGCGGACCTCCCGGCCCGCAGGCTCTACGCGCGTCTCAATTTCCGCCTGACCGGCGAGCGCGAGGTCGTCCCCGGCCTCCGGGTCGCCGAGGGCCACCATCTCACCGGGCACCGGGCACCGGGCACCGGGGCCGGCCTGGCCACCACCGGGCCCGCCGGTCCGTCGGTGGGCTGGCGGGCCGTTCCGGCGGTGGGCTAGACCGGTCGGCGGCCGGCGAAGCCGCACTCCACCCGGTGGTACCAGCGCAGGTCGGTGTCCCCCTCCAGCCAGCACCAGAGCACCGGGCGGCCGTCGCGCTCCCCGGGGAAGTCGAGCAGCACCGGCGCGATGCCCTTGACCTGGATGTCGTGCCCGTTCAGCTCCTCCAGCACGGCGTGCAGCCGCGCCTCCAGGGCCTTCACCTCGGGCCGGCCGCCGAGCACGGAGACGCCGTGCGCGGCCAGGTCGGCCCGCAGCTCGGTCAGGTCGGCCCGGATCCGGATCAGCTCGTCGACCCGGGGGCGCAGGGTGGAGACCAGGGAGCGGGCCTGGGCGAGAGTGAACACCGCGCCAGTATGCGGCACGACGACACCGGCCGATCGACCGCCGGCACCATCGGCGGGCCCGGCCGGGTGCTCAGTCGGCCC
>NZ_LRQV01000071.1 GCF_001567585.1 Micromonospora rosaria | reverse complement strand
TGCCGCCCTCATGCGTCGCCTCGGCGACCACCGCCCTCGACGGACGGCCGTTCCCCCCCGTGGCGACGCCGTCCGTGCGGGACACCGGGGCCGGCAGGCCCCGGACGATCCGCCGCAGCACCGGCAGTCGGGCCGCGACCGATCGTTCCGCCCCGTGTCCGCTCGGACGGTAGTAGTCGGTACCGACAAGATCGTCGGGTGCGTACTGCTGGGTGACCACGCCCCGCTGGTCGTCGTGCGGATAGCGGTACCCGATGCCGTGGCCGAGCCCCCGGGCGCCCGCGTAGTGCGCGTCCCGCAGGCCACGCGGCACCGGACCGCCCCGGCCCGCCCGGACGTCGGCGAGCGCCGCGCCGATGGCGGTGGTGGCCGAGTTCGACTTCGGCGCGGTGGCCAGATGGATCACCGCCTGGGCGAGGGTCAACTGGACCTCCGGCAGGCCGACGTACTCCACGGCGTGCGCGGCGGCGGTGGCCACGCTCAGCGCGGCGGGGTCCGCCATCCCGACGTCCTCACTGGCGAAGATCACCAGCCGGCGGGCGATGAACCGGGCGTCCTCCCCGGCGACCAGCATCCGGGCCAGCCAGTGCAGGGCGGCGTCCACGTCCGACCCGCGCATGCTCTTGATGAAGGCGCTGGTGACGTCGTAGTGGGCGTCCCCGGCCCGGTCGTAGCGCACCGCCGCGGTGTCCACCGCCTGCTCGGCGGTGGCCAGGTCGATCCGGCCGGTGCCGAGGGCCGTGGCGGAGGCCGCCGCCGCCTCCAGCGCGGTCAGCGCCTTGCGGACGTCCCCACCGGCCAGCCGGACCAGGTGCTCCTCGGCCTCGGTCTCCAGGGTGAGGGCCCCGGCCAGGCCGCGCTCGTCGGCGACCGCGCGGCGCAGCAGGCCGCGCACGGCGGCGTCGTCCAGCGCCTGGAGGGTGAGCAGGACGCAGCGCGACAGCAGCGGCGAGATGACCGAGAAGTACGGGTTCTCCGTGGTCGCGGCGAGCAGGGTCACCGTCCGGTCCTCGACGGCGGCGAGCAGCGAGTCCTGCTGGGTCTTGCTGAACCGGTGCACCTCGTCGATGAAGAGCACGGTCGGCGGGCCACCGGAGCGGCGCTGCCGCCGGGCGGTGTCGATCACCGCGCGGACGTCCTTCACCCCGGCGGACAGCGCCGACATCGCCACGAACCGGCGGTCGGTGGCCCGCGCCACCAGGTGCGCGATGGTGGTCTTGCCGCTGCCCGGCGGCCCCCAGAGGATCACCGACAGCGGAGCGGCCCCCTCGACCAGTTGCCGCAGCGGCGCGCCGGGGGCGAGCAGGTGCTCCTGCCCGACCAGTTCGTCGATGGTCGCCGGTCGCATCCGGACCGGCAGCGGCGCGTCCGCGCCCACGGAGGTGAAACCGTCGCCGCCGGACCCGGCCGGATCGCGGTGCGTCGCGGCGGGCTCACCGAGTGGGAACAGGGCGTCGGACTCCATCGGATGAACAGTACCGGGCCGGATCCGCATCGCCCGAAGCGCGGCGCGGACCCGACCCGGCAGCGATCATTTCCAGTCAGCAGCGAGCCTAGCGACGGCCTCGACGCCACCCGCCGCCCCGGACGCCGCTGCCGACGCCGCCCAGGTGGAGCGCGATCAGGAGCAACCCGATGAGTACGAGCGTGTTCCAGTTGAACAGGTCCGGCGCGCCGAAGTTGTTGTTCAGCAGGTCGATCAGGAGCGCGAACCCGAAAACGATGGCCGCGATGATGGCGAGCATGTCGGTCCTCCGGTGGGGGTTACCAGTGGGTCGCGCAGGATGTACCCGTTCGGTCTGATCGTCAATCTCCACGGTGGATCGGACTGGCCCCGGAGGGCGGGCTGGACGCCCCGACCCGCGCCTGCCCTGCCGCCGGGGGCGGGACGGCGCGACGACCGGCCCGCCACGCCGGCACGTAGAGCGGGGCGGCGACGGCCAGGACCACCGCGCCGACGATCAGCGCGGTGCTGACGCTCGTCGCGTCGGCGAGCGCGGTGAGGGTGATCCCACCGAGCGCCGCCGCCGGCTGGGCGGCCATCGAGTTCAGCGAGAGGACGCTGGTCCGGTACGGCCCGTCGACCTGCCGGTGCAGCAGGCCGGCGTGCAGCGGGTTGGCCGCGCCGTGCACCGTGTAGCAGGCGAGGTAGGCGACCAGCAGGCCGACCGGGCCGGCGAGCAGGCCCATCCCGACCACGGTCACCCCCTGGGCGATCCGCAGCAGCGCGGCCCCGGCGGCGGCGCCCGGCCAGCGCAGCAGCAGCGGGGTCAGCGCCGCCCCGGCGGCCGAGGCGAGCCAGGCCGCCGAACTGGCCGGCCCGAGCAGCGCCGCCGCCCGGTCGGGGTCGCCGACCACCTCGGCGAGCCGGACCGGCAGCAGGGACTCGTAGGTGACGATGCCGAAGCCCCAGCACAGCTCGACCGCGACCAGCGCCGCCAGCACCCGGGAGCGGCGCAGCAGGCCGAACGCCCGCCCGACCATCCGGGGCGCCTGCCCGAGCGAGGCGCGCAGCGCGCCGGCCCCCCGGGACGGCCGGGCCTCGACCAGCAGCCCGAGCAGCGCGGCCAGCGCCACCGTCTGCAGCAGCGCCGCCGCCAGCACCGGCACGGTGAGGGCGCTGACCGGACCGACCGGGCCGAGCGCCACCAGCGCGCCGCCGAGCAGCGCGCCGCCGCCGATCGCCACCCCCACGGTGGTACCGGCCAGACCGAGGCCGCGTTCGTACCCGGCCCGGGGATCGGCGGCGAGGGTGGCCTCGACGTACCAGGACTCCAGGGGGCCGCTGTCCAGCGCCCGGAACAGCCCTTGCAGGCAGAAGACCAGGGCGAACAGCAGGGGGGTGTCGGCCACCACGAGCAGCAGCAGCGCGGCCAGCCCGACCGCCCAGGCGGCGACGAGGACCGGGCGGCTGCCGAGGGCGTCGGCGAGCCCGCCGGTGGGCAGCTCCAGGACCAGCACCACCAGCCCCTGGGCGCTGAACACCAGGCCGATCTGGGTCAGGGTGAGGCCCCGCTCCTGCATCAGCAGGACCGTCACCGGGATGAGCAGTCCGGTGGGCAGCCACCGCAGGGCGTACAGGGCGAGGAACCGGTGCCGGACCTGGCCGACGCCCAGTCCGGCGGGGCTCACCGGCGCACCCCGACCTTCGGGAAGGCGGCGAGGAAGTACGCCACCGGCAGGGCGTCGGGTTCGTCGGACGGGGTCTCGGCACGGTACCGCTCCAGGACCGCCCACAGCTCGGCGTGCAGGGCGTCGAGGCGCTGCGGGGAGATGCGCAGCAGCGCGTCGGAGATCCCGGCGGCGTCCCGCCACGTCTGGTCGTACCCGGCCTGCACGGCCCGCCAGCCGTCGGCCCGTTCGGCGAGGATCCGGAGCTGCTCGCCCTGCATCCACTCGGCGGCGGCACGGGCGTCCGGATCGTCGTCGTACGCGGTGGCCTGCCAACTGCTGTACTCGTGCGCCGCCCGCCACCAGCGCTGCCGCCCGACGGCCCGGTCCGGGTCCTCGACCACCAGCCCGACCTCGGCGAGCTGGCGCAGGTGGTAGCTGGTGGCCCCGGTGTTGGTGTCGAGCAGTTCGGCGAGCCGGGTGGCGGTCGCCGAGCCCGCCTCGCGCAGCGCGCCGAGCAGCCGGACCCGCAGCGGGTGGGCCAGGATCCGGATCTGCCGGCTGGTCAGTCGCACCGGGTCCGGCTCGGGAGTCGTCATGCGATGCACAATACCTGTGCACAGATTTTATGCACAATTGTTTTGCATCCCGTGGACGACGTGGCCCGTGATCTCCGGGTCAGGGGCTCAGCCGGCGAGCACGTCCTCGACCGCGCGCAGCCGGGTCCGCAGGTCGGTGGCGGCCCGGGTGCTGTCCAGGCGTACCTCGGTGGGGCGGGACGGGCCGGCGGCGGCGCTGGTGGTGGTCGTCAGCCCGGCCGGGTCGAGGCCGTACCGGCGGGCCACCAGCAGCCCCAACTCGGCCCGGCTGACCGCCTGCGGACCGGCCACGTTCAGCGGGCCGGCGTGGTCGGTGCCGGTGAGTTCCAGGACCGCCCCGGCCAGGTCACCCACCTCGACCGGGCAGCGGATCTCGTCGGTGAACAGGGCGAACGCGCCAGCGAGGGCGTCGCGGCAGAGCCGGATCGCCGGGCTGTCCGCGTCGCCGAGGATGAGCGAGGTCCGTACCAGCACCGCGCCCGGGTCGGCGGCCCGCACGGCGGTCTCCGCCGCCGCCTTCGCCGCGCCGTACGGGAAGACGGGGGTGGGCGGGTCGTCGTCGGCGTACGGCTCGGGACGCCCGGCGTGCAGCGCGTCGCTGGACAGGTGCACCAGCCGGGCGCCGACCTCGGCGCAGGCGAGCGCCACGTGCGCCGCCCCGTCGGCGGTGACCGCCCAGTCCGCGTACCGGTAGGGGGTGCTGACCACCGCGTCCGGGCGCACCCGGGTGACCAGCCGGCGCACCGCGGCCCGATCCGTCACGTCCAGCCGGTACGCCTCGACCCCCGGCACCCCGACGGTGCCCGAGTGGTACGTGGCCGTCACCGCGACGCCCGCCGCCACCGCCCGGCGGCACACCGCGTGCCCGAGCTGCCCGCTACCCCCGACGACCAGCAGCCGCATCCGCCCGGCGCTCCCCTCTCGGTCCGGTGGTCACCGGGTGCGCGGCGCAGCGGCGCGCACCCGGGACCCTCGACGGGACAGCCGGTCAGGTGGGGTCGGCCACCGGGGCGGCCGGGCCGGCGGTGCCGGTGTGCGCGGCGGCCGGGGGCTTGGGCTTGGCGTCGATGCCGGCCTCCAGGCGCTGCTGGGCGGTGATCGGCGTCGGCGCGCCGGTCAGCGGGTCGAAACCGCCCCGGGTCTTCGGGAAGGCGATCACCTCACGGATCGAGTCCGCCCCGGCGAGCAGCATGCAGACCCGGTCCCAGCCGAAGGCGATGCCGCCGTGTGGCGGCGGGCCGTACTTGAACGCCTCCAGCAGGAAGCCGAACTTGTCCTGCGCCTCCTCGGGGGTGATGCCGAGCAGCGCGAAGACCCGCCGCTGCACGTCGCCCCGGTGGATACGGATCGATCCGCCGCCGATCTCGTTGCCGTTGCAGACGATGTCGTACGCGTACGCCAGGGCGCGGTCCGGGGCCTGCTCGAACCGGTCCACCCACTCGGCGTTCGGCGAGGTGAACGGGTGGTGCACCGCCGTCCAGCCCCCCGCTCGGCCGTTCTCCTCGGAGGCCGGCTCGAACATCGGCGCGTCGACCACCCAGCAGAACGCCCAGGCGCTCTCGTCGATGAGGTTCGACCGCTTGGCGATCTCGATCCGGGCCGCGCCCAGCAGCTCCTGCGCCTCCCGGGTGTCGGCGTTGGCGGCGAAGAAGATCGCGTCGCCGGGCTTCGCGCCGACCGCGTCGGCCAGCCCCGCCAGGTGCTCCTCGGAGAGGTTCTTCGCCACCGGACCGCGCGGGGCGCCGGTCTCCGCGTCGAGCACCACGTACGCCAGGCCCTTCGCGCCGCGCGCCTTGGCCCAGTCCTGCCAGCCGTCCAGCTCCTTGCGGGTCTGCGCGGCGCCGCCGGGCATCACCACCGCGCCGACGTAGCCGCCCGCGTCGATCGCGGCGGCGAAGACCCGGAACGCGGTGCCGCGCAGGTACTCGGTCAGCTCGACCAGCTCGACGCCGTAGCGCAGGTCCGGCTTGTCCGAGCCGTACCGGGCCATCGCGTCGTGCCAGGTGATCCGCGGGATCGGGCGGGGGATCTCGTATCCGGCCAGGTCGGACCAGAGCGCGGCGACGATCGCCTCACCCAGGTCGATCACGTCGTCCTCGGTGACGAAGGACATCTCGATGTCGAGCTGGGTGAACTCCGGCTGCCGGTCGGCGCGGAAGTCCTCGTCCCGGTAGCAGCGGGCGATCTGGTAGTACCGCTCCATCCCGCCGACCATCAGCAGCTGCTTGAACAGCTGCGGCGACTGCGGCAGGGCGTACCAGCTCCCGGGCTGGAGCCGGACCGGGACCAGGAAGTCGCGGGCACCCTCCGGGGTGGAGCGGGTCAGCGTCGGGGTCTCGATCTCCAGGAAGTCCCGCTCGTGCAGCACCCCCCGGGCGAGCTGGTTGGCCCGCGAGCGCAGCCGCATCGCCCGCGCCGGGCCGCCCCGGCGCAGGTCCAGGTAGCGGTACTTGAGCCGGACGTCGTCGCCGGCCTCGACCTGGTCGTCCACCGGCAGCGGCAACGGGGCCGCCTCGGAGAGCACCTCCAGCTCGCTGGCGGTCACCTCGATCTCGCCGGTGGGCAGCTCCGGGTTCTCGTTGCCCTCGGGGCGGCGGGTCACCTCACCGACGACCCGTACGCAGAACTCGTTGCGCAGCGCGTGGGCGTCCTCCTCGCGGAACACCACCTGGACGATGCCGGTGCCGTCGCGCAGATCGACGAAGATGACACCGCCGTGGTCGCGCCGGCGGGCCACCCACCCGGCGAGCGTCACCGTCGTGCCGGCGTCGGTCGCGCGCAGGCTGCCGGCGTCATGGGTACGGATCACGGCTTGCGTCTCCTCACGTGTAACGGCTGCCCCCGCATTCTGTCAGCACCCCCCGCCCCCCACCCGAACCGGGCTGTAAGGAAGGGCCCCCTCTTAACGCTTCCGGTAGAGGAAGGGCCCCCTGTTAACACCTGCGCCGGTGACACCGCGCCGGCAGCGCCGCCGGCAACGCCGTCGGCGGCGGGTCAGCGCGTACGGTGCTCGGATGCGAGTCGTACCCGGATGGGCGCTGGCCTCCGCCGTGGCGGCGCCGATCCTTTTGGTCGGCGGCTGGACCCTCGGCGCGGCCCGCCAGCCCGGCGGGTTCGACCAGATCAGCGGGACGATCAGCGCGCTCGCCGCCGTCGGCGCGGCGGACCGGTGGATCATGACGCTCGGCCTGGCCGGTCTCGGGCTGTGTCACTGCGTGACCGCCGCCGGGTTGCGTCCCCTCGCCCCCGCCGGCCGGGCGCTGCTCGCCCTCGGCGGGGTGGCCACCCTGGCGGTGGCGGCGTTCCCGCTGCCGGCCGGCGGCGGGGGTTCGCTGCCGCACACGCTCGCCGCGGCGGTGGCCTTCGGCGCGCTGGCGCTCTGGCCGGCCCTCGCGCCACCGCGCGCGGGGCCGGCGAGAGAGCAGGCAGGACCAACCACGGGGTACGCGGGGCCGACGACGGGGTACGCGGGCCCGGCCACGAAGCGCGCGGGGCCGAGCACGGGGCACCTGGGGCGGCGGGCGGCCTGGGTGGCGGTGGCGGTCGGGTTGCTGCTGCCGGTGGCCTGGTTCGTGGTCGAGATGGCCGCCGGGGGCGCACGGGTCGGTCTGGCCGAGCGGGTGGCGGCCGGGGCGGAGGCGTTCGCGCCTCTGCTGGTGGTCGCCGGGCTGCGCGGCCGGGGCGGTTAACAGGGGCCCCTTCCTCTACCGAAAGCGTTAAGAGGGGGCCCTTCCTTGCACCGGAACGGCGGGCGGGCCGCCGGATCGCTCCGACGGCCCGCTCGACGGGGAGGGTCGATCAGAAGACGCTGACCCCGTAGGCGCTGAGCGCCTCGGTGACCGGCTGGAAGAAGGTGGTGCCGCCGGTGGTGCAGTTGCCGCTGCCGCCGGAGGTGAGGCCCAGGGCGGTGGTGCCGCTGAACAGCGAGCCGCCGCTGTCACCCGGCTGGGCGCAGACGTTGGTACGGATCATGCCGGTGACCGTGCCCTCGGCGTAGTTCACGGTGGCGTTCAGGCCGGTCACCGAGCCGCTGCGCAGCCCGGTGGTGCTGCCGGAGCGCTGCACCGACTGGCCGACGAAGGCGTTGCCGGCGGCGGTGATGTCCCGGAAGGTGCCGTTGTAGAGGGACACGTTGCCGGCGGCGTTGGCGGAGTTGTTGTGCCGCACGATGCCGTAGTCGTTGCCCGGGAAGCTGGTGCCGGTCCGGGTGCCGAGCAGGCTGGTCTGGCCGGAGTTGGAGTACCAGCTCGACGAGATGTTGGTGCAGTGCCCGGCGGTCAGGAAGTAGTAGGTGCTGCCGCTGCGGACGTTGAAGCCCAGCGAGCAGCGCCCACCGCCACCGGCGTAGATGGCCTGGCCACCGGAGATCGTGGTGCTCAGCACGCCGGGCGTGGACTCGACGCGGACCGCGCCGTTGCTCTTCGCGGCGGCGGCCTTGACCCGCTCCAGCTTGGCGCCGGTCACGGTGCTGTCCACGGAGACGACGACCTGGTTGGTGGCCGGGTCGGTCCACCAGGCGGTGCCGGGGATCCGCGCGGAGCGGTCCAGCTCGGCGGTGGCCCGGGCGAGCTCGGCCGCGCCGCGCTTGACCAGCTTGGGGGTGGCGCCGTTGGCGGTGACCTGGCGGGCTGCGGCGGCGTCGGTCACGGTGACGACCATCTTGCCGGTGCCGTCGGCGTACGTGCCGGCGGAGCGGTCGCCGAGCCGCTCGGCGAGACCCGCGGCGGCGTCGGGCGAGGCGACGGCGGGTGCGGCCTGGGCGGGCGCGCCGATCAGCGAGCCGGCGACCAGGGTTCCGGCCACGACGACGGTGGCGGCGCGGCGGAGCGAGGACCTTGTGGGTCGCATGAACGAACCTCCGGAAGGGAGTAACGGACACACCGGGGACGACGTGTCCGGACGGGACAGAACCGGCTGATCTGGGGAAATCAACCGCGTCCCGGTGAAGTATTCACATATTGAAGATCGTCAGCAAGAGCTAGATCCATATCATTCCTCCCCTCCCCCCACGACGCACTCGATCCGAAACATTGTGGACACAGAAGGTTGTCAATACGATCTGGTCACCGTCGCACATCCGGCAACCGCGATCCGGAGGCCACCATGACCCTCGCCCGCCGCGCGCTGGCCGTCGCCACCGCCTGCGCCGCCCTCGTCACCGCAGCGACCCTGCCCGCCAGCCCCGCCGCCGCAGCCGCCGCCGACCCGCCGCCCACCTCGATGGTCAGCCTCGGAGACTCGATCACCCGGGGTTTCAACGCCTGCGGCTGGTACGTGGACTGCACCGCCCGCTCGTTCAGCACCGGCGACTACGCCAGCGTGAACAGCCACTACCTGCGCATCCGGGCGGCCGAGCCGGCCATCGCCGGGCGCAACCACAACGCCGCCCGGACCGGGGCGAAGTCCGCCGACCTGCCCGGCCAGGCCGCCACGGCGGTCAGCCAGGGCGCCGGGTACGTCACGGTGCTGATCGGCGCGAACGACGCGTGCACCGGGTCGGAGTCGACGATGACCACGGTCGCCACCTTCCGGAGCAACATCGACACGGCGCTGAACCGGCTCAAGTCCGGCCTGCCCACCGCCCGGGTCCTGGTGGTCAGCATCCCGGACGTGCACCGGCTCTGGACGGTCGGCAAGGACAGCGGCAGCGCCCGGACCGCCTGGTCGCTCTTCGGCATCTGCCAGTCCCTGCTGGCCAACCCGACCTCCACCAGCCAGGCCGACACCGACCGCCGCAACCGGGTACGCCAGCGGGTGGTCGACTACAACACGCAGCTCGCCCAGGCCTGCACGGCGTACGGGGCGAACTGCCGGTTCGACGGCAACGCCGTGTTCCGGTACCCGTTCGCCCTCGGACAGCTCTCCACCTGGGACTACTTCCACCCCAACACCAGCGGTCAGCAGGTGCTGGCCACCGTCTCGTACGGGGCCGGCTTCGGCTGGTGACCGACGCGGCCCGGACCCCGCCGCCGGGGTCCGGGCCGCCGCCGGCCGCACGACGACGTCAGGCGGTCCGGCGGCGGGCGCCGGGGCCGGGGCGGGGCAGCACCTCCCGGGCGGCACCCACCTCGTGTCCCCGCTCGCACCGCAGCCCGACCAGGATCTCGCCGCCGCAGTCGCGGTGCTCGACACGCAGCGGGGAGCCGTCCGGGTCGGCGAGGTGGCGATTGCCCCAGCCGAGCACCGCGACCAGGACCGGCCAGAGTTCGAGGCCCATCTCGGTCAGCCGGTACTCGTGCCGCACCCGGCTGCCCGGCTCCTGGTACGGCTCGCGGCGCAGCAGCCCCTGCTCGACCAGCTTCGCGAGCCGGTTGGTCAGCACCTGCCGGGGGACGCCGGTACGGACCCGCATGTCGTCGAAGCGACGGACCCCGGTGAACACCTCACGGAGCACCACCAGGGTCCACCGCTCACCGATGATCTCCATCGCCCGCGCGATGGTGCAGTTCTCCACCGACCAGTCCCACGCCTCCGGCTTCATCAGCCCAGGCTAGGTCTGATTGACAGACTCAGCAACGCCCTGCCAGGCTGAGTCCATGACACAGACTCAGAGCCCGGCCCGCAGCCGTACCTTCTCCTGGGCCGACCCGGCCGACAACGTCCGCCACCTGGGCCGACGCGACGGTCTGGAGCTGCTCCGGGCGATGATCGCCGGTGAGCTGGCCGCGCCGCCGGTGGTGCACCTGATCGACATGAGCCGGATGACGGCCGACGAGGGCCGGGTGACGGTCGAGCTGGTGCCGCAGGAGTTCCACTACAACCCGCTCGGCACCGTCCACGGCGGGGTCCTGTCCACCCTGCTCGACACCGCCGCGGCCTGTGCGGTGCACACCACCCTGCCGGCCGGCGTCGGCTACACCTCGCTGGACCTGAACGTGAAGTTCCTCCGGCCGGTCACCGTCGCCTCGGGCACCCTGCGCTGCGAGGGGACGGTGCTGCAACGGGGCCGCCGCACCGCCCTCGCCGAGGCCCGGCTCACCGACGCCGACGGCCGGCTGATCGCGCACGCCACGTCGAGCTGCCTGCTCTTCCCGCTCGACCAGCCCACCTCGTGACCAACCGCCCGGCCGACGCCGCACCCGCGCGACCGGACCCGCCGACGCCGGGCGAGGCGACGCGGACGTCGCCGGTTCGGGCGGCGGCCGGGCCATCGCCGGCCGGGCGGCGGCCGGGCCGCCGTCGGCCGGCTCGGGCCAGGCGGGCGCCGGGCGGTGACGTGGTCGTCGTCAGCCGACGCGGGCCAGGCGGGCGCGGCGAGCGTCGCGCTTCTCCTCGAAGCGGGCCGCCGCCGTCTCCAGGTCCGCCAGGTGCTGGCCGATCCGCTCCTGGGCGGCCTGACCCTCGGCGTCCAGCCCGGTGACGTTGAAGACGTCCCACTGGCGCAGCACCGGCGCCACCACCTCGTCGCGGTGCTGACGCAGGTCGTAGATCCCGGCCAGGGCGATCTGCACCGACTTGCGGGCGAAGCCATCGATGCCGACGCCCGGCATCTCGAAGTTGGTGATCACCTCGGCCACCGCCCGCATGGTCTGGCTCGGCGCGACCTCGAACGCGGCGGCGAGCAGGTTGCGGTAGAAGACCATGTGCAGGTTCTCGTCCGCGGCGATGCGGGCCAGCAGGGCGTCGCAGACCGCGTCGCCGGTGGCCTTGCCGGTGTTGCGGTGGGAGATGCGGGTGGCCAGCTCCTGGAACGACACGTACGCCAGCGAGTTGAGCATGTGGTGGTCGTGGGCGTTGGTGTACCCGTGCGACATGTGCACCATCCGGGCCCGCTCCAGCTCCACCGGGTCCACCGCCCGGGTGACGGTCAGGTAGTCCCGGATCGCCGTGCCGTGCCGCCCCTCCTCCGCCGTCCAGCGGTGCACCCAGGTGCCCCAGGCGCCGTCCCGGCCGAACAGGGTGGCGATCTGGTGGTGGTACGAGGGCAGGTTGTCCTCGGTGAGCAGGTTGACGATCAGCGCGGTCCGGGCCACGTCCGGCAGCGTCGAGTCGGCCTCGGTCCACGCCTCGCCACCGAGCGGGCCGTCGAAGGTCCGCCCCTCGCTCCACGGCACGTACTCGTGCGGGAACCACTCCTTGGCCATGCTCAGGTGACGGTTCAGGTTGCTCTCCACCACGGGCTCGAGTTCGTGGAGGAGTGCGGTCTGGCTCAGATCGGTCACGAGGATCTCCCTACGGTGGCGTAACTTACGCCACCGTAGGTCCATCCGGGCGTACGCGCCAGTAACCGGCTCAGGAGACCAGGGGCCGCAGGTCGGCGCGGGATGGCGTCCACTCCCCGGCCGCCGCGACCACCTGCTCACCGGAGCGGATGTCCTTCACCTCGTCCGCCGCGCCCTCCGCGCCGGGGAACCAGACGTACGGGATGCCCCGCCGCTCGGCGTAGCGGATCTGCTTGCCGAACTTCGCCGCGCTCGGCGACACCTCGGTCGGCACCCCCCGGCGGCGCAGCGCGTCGGCCACCCGGTTGCTCGCCGTCCGCTGCTCCTCGGTGGTCACCGCGACCAGCACGCAGGTCGGCACCGACCGGGACACCGACAGCTCACCGGCGCCGAAGAGCAGCCCGAGCAGCCGGGTCACCCCGATCGAGATGCCCACCCCCGGGTACGACACCGCGCCCGCGCTGGCCAGGTTGTCGTACCGGCCGCCGGAGCAGATCGAGCCGAACCGCTCGTACCCGGCGAGCTGGGTCTCGTACACCGTGCCGGTGTAGTAGTCCAGGCCCCGCGCGATGCGCAGGTCGGCGACGCAGAGGCCGGGCGCGTGCGCGGCGGCCGTCTCCACCACCGCGACCAGCTCGGCGATCCCCTCCTCCAGCAGCGGGTCGGTCACCCCGAGGGCGCGCACCGCGTCGGCGAAGGAGGCGTCCGGCGCGGAGATCTCCGCCAGCGACAGGCACGCCTTGGCCTGCGCCTCGCTCGCCCCGGCGGTCTGGGCCAGCAGCTCGGCCACCTTCGCCGGGCCGATCTTGTCCAGCTTGTCGACCGCGCGCAGCGCCGCCTCCGGGTCGGTCAGCCCGATGCCCCGGTAGAAGCCCTCGCAGATCTTGCGGTTGTTCACCTGGATGGTCACCGGCGGGATCGGCAGCGACCGCAGCGCGTCCCCGATCACCAGCGGCATCTCCGCCTCGTGGTGCGCGGCGAGGGTGTCCCGGTCGACGATGTCGATGTCGGCCTGGACGAACTCCCGGTACCGCCCCTCCTGCGGGCGCTCGCCCCGCCACACCTTCTGGATCTGGTACCGGCGGAACGGGAACTGGAGCTTGCCGGCGTTCTCCAGCACGTACCGGGCGAACGGCACGGTCAGGTCGAAGTGCAGCCCGAGGCTGTCCTCCCCGGCCGCCGCGCCCGGCTCGTCGTGCAGCCGCCGGATCACGTAGACCTCCTTGGAGGTCTCCCCCTTGCGCAGGAGCTGGTCGAGGGGCTCCACCGCGCGGGTCTCCAGCGGGGCGAAGCCGTACAGCTCGAAGGTGGCGCGGATCCGGTCGAGCACGAACTGCTCGATCATCCGCTGCGACGGCGTCCACTCCGGGAAGCCGGAGATGGGCGTGGGCTTGCTCATGACGCTCCGTTCACGCGCCCCACGCGCCGCGCGCGGGGCAGGGTCGGTGCGGCCGTCACCGGCCGGGGGAAGAGGGTGGGCCCGGCCGGCACCGGCCGGACCGGGTCGTCACAGGCCGCGGGCGGGCGCGGCCGGTCGGCCACCGCCGGAGCGCGCCACCTCGACGAGGTACGGGTTGCCGGCGCGCTCGCGGCCGATCGTGGTCGCGGGCCCGTGGCCGGGCAGCACGACGGTGTCGTCGGCCAGCGGGAGGATCTTCTCCCGGAGGCTGGTGAGCATCGCCGGCATGCTGCCGCCGGGCAGGTCGGTGCGGCCGATCGAGCCGGCGAAGAGCACGTCGCCGGAGAGGCAGAGCTGCTCGGCCTCCCACGTCGAGCCGGTGGCCGGCAGCCGGAACAGCACCGACCCGCCGGTATGGCCCGGGGCGTGGTCGACGGTGATCTCCAGCCCGGCCAGGCTGAGCGTGCCGCCGTCGGTCAGCTCGGCGACGTCCTCCGGCTCGGTGTACGGCAGCCGCCCGCCGAACAGCGCGGAGAGGTCCGCGGAGAGGCCCTTGGCGGGGTCGGCGAGCATCTCCCGGTCGCCGGGGTGCACGTACGCGGTGATCCCCCGCGCGCCGCAGACCGGCGCGACCGAGAAGGTGTGGTCGAGGTGGCCGTGGGTGAGCAGCACCGCGGCCGGGTGCAGCCGGTGCTCGGCCAGCACGGCGTCGAGCCGGTCGAGGACGCCGATGCCCGGGTCGACCACCACGCACTGCTCCCCCGGGCCGGCGGCCACCACGTAGCAGTTGGTGCCGAAGGCTTCCGCGGGAACGCTGGCCACGAGCACGTCCGCTCCCCTTCCGTCAGGTTGTCCTCCGGTGAGCAGCCTAACCGTCGGCACACCGGATCACCCGGCCCGCCCACCGCCGCGCCGGCCGACGGAACCGGGCACACCGGCACCGGAACCGACCTCGTACACCACATTCCCAGCAGTTACCCGTACACTCTGGCGGGCGTGTGGCGTGGCGCACGGTGACACCCGACGGGGCGCGCCCGTCGTCCGTCGCGACCACCAGGGTAGAGGAAGGGGAGCGCGAGTGGCTTCCAGCAGGGACCGGCAGCGCAAACTCGCGCGGGCCAAGCTCGACCGTCAGCAGGCCCGACGCGCCGCCGCCACGAAACGCCGGCGGCAGATCCAGGCCGCGGTGGGCGCCGCCGTGGTGGTGCTGCTGATCGTCGTCGGTTCGGCCTGGGCGCTGGGCGCCTTCGAGTCCGACCCGGAGGAGACGACCGCCGCCAACGACGAGGTCTGCGCCTGGACGCCGCAGGACGGCGGCGGCAACAGCAGCCTCAAGGACGTCGGCACCCCGACCACCGTCGGCCTGCCGACCGAGGGCACCCGGCCGATGACGGTCACCACGAACCAGGGCGCGATCACCGCCGAGCTCGACCTGGCCCTCGCGCCGTGCGGCGCGGCGAGCATCGAGCACCTGGCCGGCCGGGCCTTCTACGACAACACCACCTGCCACGAGATCACCGCCGAGGGCGCGCTGCGCTGCGGCGACCCCAGCGGTACCGGCCTCGGCGGGCCGACCTACTCGTTCTCCGACGAGAACGTCCCGACCCCGGCGCCCGACCCGTCGGCCAGCCCCGCCCCGGAGCGGGAGCCGGCGTACCCGAAGGGCACGGTAGCGATGGTCGGCAGCGCGCCCGGCGTGAACGGCAGCCAGTTCCTGATCTTCTTCAAGGACTTCGACCCGGCCGAGCCGGCGTACCCGGTCGTCGGCCGGGTCACCGAGGGGCTGGACGTGGTGGAGAAGATCGGTGCCCTGCCGACCGTGGACAATGGCAACGGGGACAAGGTCAAGCCGGAGACCGACGTGGTGATCCAGACCCTCACCGTCGGTGCGTCGGCGAACGCGCCGGCACCGACCGAACCGGCGCCGAGCCCGAGCGCCGGCTGACCCGCTCCCCGCCCACCGACCAGCGGCACCGACCGCGCCCGAGCAGTCCAGGAGGATCCAGGCGTGACGTCCACCAGAGATCGGCAGCGCGTGGCGGCGCGGGCCCGACTCGAGCGGGAGATGGCCGAGCGCTCGGCCAAGGCCCGCAAGCGCCGCCAGATTCAGGCCATCGTCGGCGCCTCGGCGGCCCTGCTGCTCGTGGTCGCCGGGACCGTCTGGCTGGCCAGCAGCCTCGGCGACGACGAGCAGCAGCAGACCGCCGGGCCGGCCGCCGGCCACTCCCAGTGCTACTACACCGAGGTCCCCGCCGAGCAGCGGTCCCCGCAGACCAAGGACGTCGGGCTCCCGGCGACGGAGCAGCCCAACACCGGCAGCCAGACCCTGACCATCACCACCAACCTGGGTCCGATCACCGCCAAGGTCGACCGCTCCGCGGTCCCCTGCACCGCGGGCAGCTTCACGCACCTGGCGGGCAAGGACTTCTTCGACAACAGCAAGTGCCACCGGCTGGTCACCGAGGGCATCAAGGTGTTGCAGTGCGGTGACCCGAGCGCCACCGGCAAGGGCTGGCGGGACACCGACGGCACCGGCGGCCCGAGCTACCGGCTGGCCGAGGAGAACCTGCCCACCGACAAGCGTCCGCCGTACCCGGAGGGCGTCATCGCGATGGCCAACTCGGGGCAGCCGACGAGCACCGGCAGCCAGTTCTTCATCGTCTACGGCGACTCGCCGCTGGACCCGAACTACACCGTGCTGGGCACCATCACCGGCGGCATGGACCTGGTCAAGGAGATCGCCGAGGCCGGCGACGACGGGGCGTTCGCCCAGCAGGCCGGGGGTGGCCACCCGAAGAAGGAGGTCGTCATCACCGACCTCACGATGACCGACGCCTGACCGCCGGTCCCGTACCACCCAGCAGCGCCCGTCGGCCGAGCCGGCGGGCGCTGTCGGTGTTCCCGGCGGGGGCGAAAGGTCGGGGACGCGCACCCGCCCGACGCCGTCGGGACGGCGCCGGGCGGTGGGCGGGTCAGGAGTTCGAGGTGACCCGGTACGCGTCGAAGACCCCGTCGACCTTGCGCACCGCGGCGAGCAGGTGCCCGAGGTGCTTCGGGTCGGCCATCTCGAAGCTGAACCGGCTCACCGCCACCCGGTCACGGGTGGTGGTGACCGTGGCGGAGAGGATGTTGACCCGCTCCTCGGAGAGCACCCGGGTCACGTCGGCCAGCAGCTTGTGCCGGTCGAGGGCCTCCACCTGGATGGCGACCAGGAACGTGGAGGCGGAGGTGAGCTTCCAGGTCACCTCGACGACCCGTTCCTCCTGCGCCCTGAGGTCCTCGGCGTTGGCGCAGTCGTCCCGGTGCACGCTCACCCCGCCGGAGCGGGTGACGAAGCCGAAGACGGTGTCCGGTGGCACCGGGGTGCAGCAGCGGGCCAGCTTGATCCAGACGTCGCTGACGCCCCGGACGACCACGCCCGGGTCGTGGCTGGAGGCCCGGCTGCGCGGCGGGCGGGTGGCGACGGCGGTCTCGGCGATGTCCTCGACCGCGCCCTCCTCGCCGCCGTAGGTGGCCATCAGCTTCTGCACCACGGACTGGGCGGAGACCTGGCTGTCGCCGACCGCCGCGTACAGCGAGGCCACGTCGGCCAGGTGCAGGTCCCGGGCGATCGCCATCAGGTTGTCGGAGGTGAGCATCCGCTGCAACGGCATGCCCTGCTTGCGCATCGCCTTGACGATCGCGTCCTTGCCGGCCTCGATCGCCTCCTCGCGCCGCTCCTTGTTGAAGTACTGGCGGATCTTGGTGCGGGCCCGGGGGCTCTTGACGAAGCCGAGCCAGTCCTGCGTCGGGCCGGCGGTGTCGGACTTCGAGGTGAAGATCTCGATCACGTCGCCGTTGGACAGCGTCGACTCCAGCGGCACCAGCTTGCCGTTGACCCGCGCCCCGATGCACTTGTGCCCGACCTCGGTGTGCACCGCGTACGCGAAGTCCACCGGCGTCGACCCGGTCGGCAGCGGGATGACGTCCCCCTTGGGGGTGAAGACGTACACCTCCTGGCTGGACAGGTCGAAGCGCAGCGCGTCGAGGAACTCGCTCGGGTCGGCCGCCTCCCGCTGCCAGTCCAGCAGTTGCCGCAGCCAGGTCATCTCGTCGATGTGCGCCGGCGGGCCGACGATCTGGGTGCCCTTGTGCTCCTTGTACTTCCAGTGCGCGGCGATGCCGAACTCGGCGGTACGGTGCATCGCGTACGTGCGGATCTGCATCTCCACCGGCTTGCCGGTGGGCCCGATGACCGTCGTGTGCAACGACTGGTACATGTTGAACTTGGGCATCGCGATGTAGTCCTTGAACCGGCCCGGCACCGGCTGCCAGTTGGCGTGGATGACCCCCAGCGCCGCGTAGCAGTCCCGCACCGTGTCGACCAGGATCCGCACCCCGACCAGGTCGTAGATGTCGTTGAAGTCCCGCCCCCGCACGATCATCTTCTGGTAGATCGAGTACAGGTGCTTCGGCCGGCCGGTCACCTCAGCCTTGATCTTGGCGGACTTGAGGTCCGTGCCGACCTTCTGGGTCACCTGCTTGAGCAGCGCCTCCCGCTGCGGCTGGTGCTCCCCGATCAGCCGGAGGATCTCCTCGTACCGCTTCGGGAAGAGGGTGCCGAAGGCCAGGTCCTCCAGCTCCCACTTGATCGTGTTCATGCCCAGGCGGTGGGCGAGCGGGGCGAGGATCTCCAGCGTCTCCTTCGCCTTCTGCTCCCGCTTCGGCACGGGCAGGAAGGAGAGGGTCCGCATGTTGTGCAGCCGGTCGGCCAGCTTGATCACCAGGACCCGGGGGTCCTTGGCCATCGCCACGACCATCTTGCGGATGGTCTCCGCCTTGGCCGCGTCGCCCAGCTTGACCTTGTCGAGCTTGGTCACCCCGTCGACCAGCAGCGCCACCTCGCCGCCGAAGTCCGCCCGCATCTGGTCGAGGACGTACTCGGTGTCCTCGATCGTGTCGTGCAGCAGCGCCGCGACCAGCGTGGTGGTGTCCATGCCCAGGGTGGCCAGGATGGTGGCGACCGCGAGCGGGTGGGTGATGTACGGGTCGCCGGACTTGCGGTACTGCCCCGAGTGCCAGCGGGCCGCCGTGTCGAAGGCCCGCTGGAGCAGCCGCGCGTCCGCCTTGGGGTGGTTTTCCCGGTGCAGCGCGATCAGCGGCTCCAGCACCTCGCTGACCTGCGAGGTCTGCCACGGGGCGTTGAACCGGGCGAGCCGGGCCCGGACCCGCCGGCCGGTCGGCGCGTTGGAGAGGCCGAACCCGGCACTCGGGGAGGGGTCCTCGTCGAGCGGGAAGGGCACCACGGCCCCGTCGGAGCCGGCGCCGGTGGACGCACCGGCCGCCCCGGGCATCACGCCGGGACGTCCGAGGTCGGCCGGCGCGGGTGCGCCGGGCCCCGTGGCCCGCTCCGGTGGGATGCCGTTCCGGTCGCTCACCGCGCCGTCCGCGTCGCCTGTGGGGTGCACCGTGCCCTCCGCCGGAGGGACGACATCGTGGGACACCGGCCTCCTCACCGATCGCCGGGATGAGCCGACCGCACGCCGGCCGGCCTGGTCTTCCACCGCCGGGCGAGCCGCCCGGCGGGCTGGTCTTCCACCACCGGGCGGCGCTCCGCCCGGTCAGCAAAGGGCAATGCTACCCGCACGCACGGTGCCCTGCCGCTCCGCCGGTCGTACCGGTTCCGGGTCGCCCCGGCGGCCGTGGGTCAAACGGTCAGCAGGGCATGGACCGGGCGCGGGGCGAGCCGCTCCCGGGCGCCGAGGAAGGCCAACTCCAGCAGCACGGTGAACCCGGCGACGGTGCCACCGGCCCGCTCGACCAGGCCGAGGGTCGCCTCGGCGGTCCCGCCCGTGGCGAGCACGTCGTCGACCACCAGCACCCGGTGCCCGGCGGTGAAGGCGTCCTCGTGCACCTCCAGGGTGGCCTCGCCGTACTCCAGCGCGTACGAGGCGGAGTAGGCCGGCCGGGGCAGCTTGCCGGCCTTGCGCACCGGCACCACGCCGACCCCCGTCGCGTACGCGATGGCGGCGGCGACCACGAAGCCGCGCGCCTCGATGCCGACCACGACGTCGAAGGACTCCCGGCCGTGGTACGCCACGATGCCGTCGATCACCTCACGGAACACCGCCCCGTCGGCGAAGAGCGGCATCAGGTCCTTGAACAGCACCCCGGGGCGGGGAAAGTCCGGTACGTCGAGCACCCGGCTGGCCACCAGCCGAGCGACCTGCGGGCCACTGTCACCGCGTACCACGCTGTGGGTCTCCGTCACGGCGTTCGCTCCCCTTCGACGACGACGGCGTCCTGCTCGCTGTAGCGCACAGCATGCAGGACGCCGTCGTACCGGTTGTCACCGGGTAGGCGGTCGGTGACCGGTCAGCGCCGTTTGGCACCGCCCGGCCGGTTTCCGCCGGGGCGACCGCTGCGGGCACCGGACGGCCGCTTGCCCGCCGGGCGGGCACCGACCTTCGGCGCGGCGCCGGCCAGCGCCGGGGTGCCGGCCTCGGTCTCCTCGCCGGCCGGCTCCTCGCTGCGCGCGCCGGACTTCGGGGCGACCTCGCCCTTGGCCACGGCGACCTGCCGGGACGCCACCCGCTTGTTGTGCGCCTGGATCCGCGGCTCCTGGTTCTTCAGGACCACCAGCAGCGAGGTGGCCAGCAGGATCGAGGTCAGGAAGGCCATCGCCATACCGACGAAGAGCACCAGGCCGAGGTCCTTCAGGGTGCCCGCGCCGAGCAGGCCGGCACCGATGAAGAGCAGACCACCGACCGGCAGCAGGGCGACCACGGAGGTGTTCAGCGACCGCATCAGGCTCTGGTTGATCGCCAGGTTGGTCGCCTCGCCGTAGTTCATGGTGTTGCTCGCGGTGATGCCTCTGACGTTCTCCTGGACCTTGTCGAAGATGACCACGACGTCGTACAACGCGAAGCCGAGGATCGTCAGGAAGCCGACCACCGTCGACGGGGTGACCTCGAAGCCGACCAGCGAGTAGACACCGGCGGTCAGGACCAGGTTCATCACCAGCGAGAAGACGGCCGCCGCCGCCATCCGCCACTCGAACCGCACGACCAGGTAGAGCGTCACCAGGGCGAGGAAGACCACCAGGCCGAGCAGCGCCCGCGAGGTGACCTGCTGGCCCCACGCCTGGCTGACCTGGTTGCCGCTGATCTGGTCGTTCGGCACCCCGAACTGCTCGGCCAGCTCCGCCCGGACCGCGTTGGACTGGTCGGTGGTGAGCTGCGAGGTCCGCATCTCGTAGTAGCTGCCGCTGGGCCCGCCGACCACCTGGGCGGTGACCAGCTCGGCCCCGTCGCCCTCGGTCGCCAGCGCCTCCTCGACGGTGCTCTCGGCCTGCTCCAGGGTGCCGACGCTGGCCGGGATCTGGAAGGAGTTGCCACCGGCGAACTCGATGCCCAGGCTGAACCCGCGCACCGCGATGCTGAGCACCGCGATCAGGACGAGTACGGCCGCCACCGAGAACCAGAGCTTGCGCCGGCCGATGACCTCGATCCCGGCCTCACCCCGGTAGAGCCGGGACGCGAGCGAATTCTTAGCCATTGCTCAGGCCTCCTTGACGCGCGGGTTGCGGGGCTTGGCCGGCTGCTCTTCCGCCCGGGGTGGCAGGGCCCGACCCAGACCGCTGACCCGCGGGGACAGGAACGCCTTCGTCCGGGCGAGCATCGCCATGATCGGATGACGGAACAGGAAGACCACCAGCAGGTCGATCACGGTGGCCATGCCGAGGGCGAAGGCGAAGCCCTTCACGGTGCCGACGGAGACGACGTAGAGCACCACGGCCGACATGATGGTGATCGCGTTGGCCGAGATGATCGTCCGGCGGGCCCGGACCCAGGCCCGGGGCACGGCGCTGCGGGGGCTGCGGCCCTCGCGGATCTCGTCCTTGAGTCGCTCGAAGTAGATGACGAAGGAGTCCGCCGCCACACCGAGCGAGACGATGATGCCGGCGATGCCAGCGAGGGTGAGGGTGAAGCCGATCTGGCGGCCCAGGAACACCAGCGCGCCGTAGAGCATGAGCGCCGACAGCACCAGGCTCAGGAAGATCACCGAGCCGAGCAGGCGGTAGTAGAAGAACGAGTAGATGACGACCAGCAGCATGCCGATACCGGCGGCGAGCAGACCGGCCCGCAGGTGGCTCTCGCCCAGGGTCGCGGTGACGTTCTGCTGCTCCTGCTCCTCGAAGGTGACCGGCAGCGCGCCGTAGCGCAGGTTACCGGCCAGCTCGCTGGCGGCGGCCTGGGTGAAGCTACCGGTGATCTGCGAGTCGCCGGTCAGCACGCCCTGGATCTCGGGCGAGGAGACGATGGTGTTGTCGAGGACGACGGCCACCCGGCACTTGCCGTCCTGGCCCAACGCGCTGGCCTCGCAGGCCCCGCCGGTGTTGTTGAACGCCTCGCGGGTCAGCTCGGTCCACTTGCGCTGGCCGTCGCTCTTGAAGTCGAGGCTGACCACCCACTGGCTGGTCTGGTCGAGCACCGCGGAGGCGTTCCCGACGTCGGTACCGAGCACCTTGGCCTGGTCGAGCAGGTACTTGATGCCGCCCTCACAGGCCACCGCCTGCTGGTTCTCGTCCTTGATCGACGCCGGCGGGCGCTCGTCGAGCTGGGCGCACCCGACCGTCGGCACGTTGAACTGGACCGGCACCGGCAGCACCGCCACCTCGCGGGCGCTGAGCGTGCCGAACGGCGCGAGCTTCTCGGCCAGCGAGGGGTCGGTGGTCAGGTCCGCCGGGGCCTGCAGGCCGTTGGCGGCCTGCCACGCCTCGGCGCCGACCTTCTCCTCCACCGCCTTGCGCTGCTCCTCGATGGTCTGCGGACCGGGGGCGACGCTGCCGCTCGGCGACGGCTCGGGGCTGGCCGAGGCGCTCGGCGTCGGGGTCGGGGCCATGCCGCCCTGACCGCCCGCCGAGGGCGTGGCGCTGGCCTGCGCCCCGGGGCTGGCCTCCACCTCGGGGCTGGCCGCCGGGCTGCCGGACGGGGTCGCGGTCGGCGACGGGACCGGGGCGGCGAGGGTGCCGCTGCCGTCGGTGGCCTTGAGCACCTTGCGGAAGCGCAGCTCGGCGGCGCTCCCCACGTCGCTCAGGTCCCGGTTCTCACCGGGCAGGGAGATGACGATGTTGCGGTCGCCCTCGGTGACCACCTCGGCCTCGGCCACGCCGAAGGCGTTGACCCGGTTCTCGATGATCTGACGGGCCTCTTCGAGGTTCTCCGCCGTCGGCGGTCGGCCGTCGACGGTGTTGGTCGCCTCCAGCGTCAGCCGGGTGCCGCCGACCAGGTCCAGGCCGAGCCGTGGCTCCAGCCGGTCCTTCCAGCCACCGCTGGCGCCGCCCGCGAAGAACACCAAAAGATAGAGGACGACGAAGATGATCCCGAGCACGGCGAGCTGCCGCCCGGGGCGCATCTGTCCCTGAGGTGGTGCCACGGCTGTCCTGTCTCCCTGTACGGTCGCGCGCCGGGTGCAACGGCGGCGGAACTCGGGCCGGTGGTCCCGGCGACGTCTGTGCCTGATCGGTGCCCCCACCGGCACGACACCCCCCGCGCCGCCGAGACGAGCGGCGGAGCGGGGGTGCGACGTGCCGACCGGGACACCGATCCAACTATCCACTTGTGACGATATCTCCGCTGCCCCGTCGGGCGCGGCGATTACTCCTTGACGGCCTCGGCGCTCTCGACGGTGGAGGGGGCCGGCGTGGCCTCCTCGTCCTCCTGCTCGGCCCGCTTGACGACCCGGGCGACGGCCGGACGCGCGTACCGGGTCTGCACGCCGGGGGCGACCTCCAGCAGGACGGTTTCGTCGTCGACGCCGGTGACCGTGCCGTAGAGCCCGCCGATGGTGACCACCTCGTCGCCGGGGCCCAGGCCGGACTGCATCTGCTCCGCCTCACGGCGGCGCTTCTGCTGGGGGCGGATCATCATGAAGTACATGACGGCGAAGAGCAGAGCGATCATCAGGAGCGGCGTGAAACTGCCGGCTCCCCCGCCGCCCTCTGCTGCGATAAGCACGGTGCTGACCTTCCCATCAGCTTCCCCGTCGGCGCGGTGTGCGCCGGAGTGGAAGCGAATTCTCACGTCCTGTAGACCGCGGCGAGTCTAGTCCCTGCACCTGGGAACGCCGAATGCGGCACAGATCACGAACGGATCACGGCTGTTCCGGCGCACGGGTGAACAGATCGGGCACGGGCGGGGCGTCGAGGCCAAATGTACCATTAGGCGGGATACGGCCGAGATGGTGCCAGGCCGCCTCGGTGGCCACCCGACCACGCGGCGTCCGGGCCAGCAGCCCGGCCCGGACCAGGAACGGCTCGCAGACCTCCTCGACCGTGTCCGGCTGCTCCCCCACCGCCACCGCCAGGGTGGAGAGCCCGACCGGGCCGCCCCGGAACGAGTCGACCAGGGCGGTCAGCACCGCGCGGTCCAGCCGGTCCAGGCCGAGGGCGTCGACGTCGTACACGGTCAGGGCCGCCCGCGCGGTCTCCAGGGTGACCACGCCGTCGGCCCGGACCTCGGCGAAGTCCCGCACCCGGCGCAGCAGCCGGTTGGCGATCCGGGGCGTGCCCCGGGACCGGCCGGCGATCTCGGCGGCGCCGTCGTCGGTGATCGGCACGCCGAGGATCCGCGCCGACCGGTGCAGCAGCGCCTCCAGGTCCGCCGGGGAGTAGAAGTCCAGGTGCGCGACGAACCCGAACCGGTCCCGCATCGGGCCGGTGAGCAGGCCGGACCGGGTGGTCGCGCCGACCAGGGTGAACGGCTCGACGTCCAGCGGGATCGCGGTGGCTCCGGGGCCCTTGCCGACCACCACGTCGACCCGGAAGTCCTCCATCGCGCTGTAGAGCAGCTCCTCCGCCGGCCGGGCGATCCGGTGGATCTCGTCGATGAAGAGCACGTCGCCCTCGGCCAGGCTGGTCAGGATGGCGGCCAGGTCGCCGGAGCGTTCGATGGCCGGGCCGCTGGTCACCCGGATCCCGGTGCCCAGTTCGGCGGCGACGATGTTGGCCAGCGAGGTCTTGCCCAGGCCGGGCGGGCCGGAGAGCAGGATGTGGTCCGGCGGGGAACCCCGCCGCATGGCCCCCTGTAGGAGCAGGTCGAGCTGGTCACGGACCCGGTGCTGGGCGATGAAGTCGGCCAGCCGGCGGGGCCGGACGCTGACCTCCGCGTCCCGCTCCGCCTCGCTGGCGTACGCCGAGACCAGGTTCGGCTCGGTCATCGCGGTCCCTCCCCGCGCGGGGCGTACGGGCCCGGCCCGCGCCGCGCGGTCATCGGGTCCGGCCGAGCAGTCGGATGGCCTGCTTGAGCAGGACCGGCACCGGCGGGGTCTCCCCGTCGACGGTCTCCGCGACCGCCGCCACGGCCTGGTCGGCCTGCCCGGCCGTCCAGCCCAGCCCGACCAGGGCCTGCCGGACCTGCTCGGGCCAGTTGCCGCCGGTCACCCCGGCCGCGCCGTCGGCGCCCACCGGCACCGGGCCGATCCGGTCACGCAGCTCCAGGACCAGGCGCTCGGCCCCCTTCTTGCCGATGCCGGGGACCCGGGTCAGGGTGGCGGTGTCGGCGTTGGCGACGGCCTTGCGCACCTCGTCGGGGGTGAGCACGGCGAGCACCGCCTGGGCCAGCCGGGGCCCCACCCCGCTGGCCGTCTGGAGCAGCTCGAACAGCGCCTTGGCGTCGTCGTCGGCGAACCCGTAGAGGGTGAGCGAGTCCTCCCGGACCACCAGGCTGGTGGCGAGCCGGGCCGGCGTGCCGACCCGCAGGCCGGCCAGGGTGCCGGGGGCGCACTGGACGGCGAGACCGACCCCGCCGACCTCCACCACCGCGTGGTCCGGACCGGTCGCGACCACGGTGCCGCGTACGCTGGCGATCATCTTGCTCCTCCTCGTCGCACCCGCTCGGTCGCGGCGGCCAGCCGGGACCGGGTACCCCCGCGCCAGACGTGGCAGATCGCCAGCGCCAGGGCGTCCGCCGCGTCGGCGGGCTTCGGCGGCTCGGCGAGCCGCAGCAGCCGGGTCACCATGACGGTCATCTGGCGCTTGTCCGCCTGACCGGAACCGGTCACGGCCGCCTTCACCTCGCTCGGCGTGTACGTCTGCACCGGCAGCCCGGCGCGGGCCCCGGCGAGCACGGCGATCCCGCTGGCCTGGGCGGTGCCCATCACCGTCCGGACGTTGTGCTGGCTGAACACCCGCTCGACGGCGACCGCCTCCGGCCGGTGCTCGGCGACCAGGTCGGTGAGGGCACGGTCCAGGTGCAGCAGGCGGGTCGGCAGCTCGTCGGCCGGGTCGGTGCGCACCACGTGGTAGGCGACCAGGGTGCAGGGCCGGCCGGGGACCCCCTCGACCACGCCGACCCCGCACCGGGTCAGCCCCGGGTCGACGCCGAGCACCCGCACGCCGCCTCCTCCCCGACCGCCAGCAGTACGTGTGTTCGACACCCTACTGGGCGACCGGCGACGACGCGCCCGGGGACACGCCGGGCACCGTCCCCGCACCCCGTCAGCCGGGTGGACCCGCGACCATCGCCAGGCGCAGCGCCGCGTCGCGCAGCCGGGTCCCGCGCCGGACCTGCCCGAGCCACCCCGCCCGGCGGGCCATCGCGGCCATCCGCTGCGTCGGGGGTCGCCGCAGCCGGTCGTACGCCCGCAGCCCGGCGGCCACGTCGGCGCCGGCGTCGTCGAGGCACCCGGCGAGCGTTACCGCGTCGATCAGCGCCTGACAGGCGCCCTGGCCCAGGTCGGGGGTCATCGCGTGGGCGGCGTCGCCGAGCAGCGCGACCCGACCCCGGACGTAGCCCGGCAGCGGGGTGAGGTCGTGCACGTCGTGGCAGAGCACGTCGGCCGGGTCCATCGCGGCCAGCAGGCGGGGCACCGGATCGTGCCAGTCGCCGAAGAGCCGGCGCAGTTCGGCGAGGTGCCCGTCGGCCGGCCGCCAGCCCGCCGGGGCGGCCTTCACGGCGTACCAGTTGGTGCGGCCGGGGCCCTGCGGGGTGACGCCGACCTTCACGCCCCGCCCCCAGGTCTCGCCGCCGACGCCGACCTCCAGCGGGGCCACCCCCCGCCAGGCGACGACGCCCGCGTACCGCAGCGGGTACCGCTCGCCGTACAGCTCGGCCCGGACCACGCTGCGCAGGCCGTCGGCGCCCACCACCAGGTCGTGGTCGGTGCCGAGGTCGGCGAGGCGGTCCACCGGCGCGGCGAACCGGAGCACGTCGGCGGGGAGCGCCTCGGCGAGCAGGCCGAGCAGGGTGGGGCGGTCGAGCAGGTGCACGGTCTCGCCGTGCCGGCGGGCCAGCCGTTGGAGGTCCATGGTGGCGATCCGGCTGCCGTCGGGGCGGCGGAACTCGCCGCCGAGCTGCGGGCGGCCCCGCCGCCGGGCCTGCTCGCCCACCCCGAGGGCGTCGAGGGCCCGCAGCGCGCTCGGCCAGATGCCCAGCCCGGTGCCGGTCTCCGGCAGCCCGCCGGCACGTTCCAGGACGGTGACCGCCCAGCCCGCCCGGCGCAGCCCGAGCGCCGTCGCCAACCCACCGATGCCGCCCCCCACCACCACAGCTCGCCTGCCCATACCGGCAGGTTACTACAGATGTAGTCGCCTCGACTACGACTGTAGTGTGAGCGGGTGACCGATCGGCGACAGCGCCTCCAGGACGCGGCCATCCGGGTGCTCGGCGCCCGGGGCCTGCGCCAGCTCACCCACCGCGCCGTGGACGAGGCGGCCGGGCTGCCGGAGGGCTCCGCCTCCAACCAGTACCGCACCCGCGACGCCCTGCTCACCGCAGCGCTGGACCGGGTGCTGGAGCAGGAGACGGCGGCCTGGGACCGGCTCGCCGCCGACCGCCCGCCGACCGACGTCGCCGGATTCGTCGCCGTGCTCGGCCGGCTGCTGCGCGACCTCGCCGGCCCGCAGCGCGGCCTCGTCCTGGCCCGGCAGGCCCTGTTCATGGAGGCGGCCGTCCGCCCCGACCTGCGGCCGGCCATCGCCGCCGGGCGGGACCGGCTGGCGGGCTGGGGGGTACCCCTGCTCGCCGCCCTGGGCTCAGCCGACCCGCAGCCCGACCTGCGGACCCTGCTCGCGCTCGTCGAGGGGCTGCTCTTCACCCAGGTCGCCCACCCCGAGCCCGACTTCGCCCCGGAGGCCGCGCTCGCCGCCCTGCTGCGCGGCCTGCTGGCACCCCCGCCCCTGCCCCCGGCCTGACCGCGCCGATCCGACCCCCTCCGCCGGCACCGGCCCCCGGTCGGTCCGGTCAGCAGGCGCGGGCGGCGGCGATCAGGCTGGTGAACCGGTCCAGCGGGGCGGGCAGCGGCTCGATCCAGCCCGGCCCGGCCGCCCGGACCCGCACCGACGGGAAGTCCCGACTGAACCGGACCAGCCGGTACGCCCGGCCGGTGACCGGGGTCTGGGACCAGACCACGACGGTGTGCGGGCGGGTCCGGTACACCGCGCCGGCCAGCGCCACCCAGGGCAGCGCCGGGCCGAGCAGCAGGCACCCCCGTCCCTGCTCGCGCAGGGCCGCGGCGAGCGCGTGCAGCCCGAGGCAGTGCGTCTCCTGCTCGGCACCGGCGAGCAGCACCCCGTCGGGCGGGTACGGCCGACGGGGCACCCGCCCGTGCACGTCCAGCCCCACCCGGACGCCCTCGGACAGGGCGTGCTCGACCGCGATCCCGGTGCCGTCCCGACCCGGCAGCGCCGCCAGCAGCGGTACGCACACCTGCGCCCAGAACGGCGCCACCCCGGACCGCTGCGCGTACTCCAGCACCAGCCCGGCGATACCGTCGGTGTCCAGGTCCTCGGCCGCCGCCGTCAGCCGCTTGCGGGCCTCCTCGACGGCATCGGTCGACATCGGATCGGTCCGCACCGGACGCACCTCCCGGGTAGACGGTCACTACCCGGGACTTCGTCCGGACCGGACGCTGTGGATGCGCCCCGCCGGGACCTGCCGCGCCGGCCCCGCACCGGTGCCCACCGGCGCGGACCGTGCCCACCGGCGCGGACCGTGCCGACCGGGGACCGCCGGGGCAGGTGGCGACCGCCGCTCAGTCGGTGAGCGCGGCGACGGCCAGGTCGACGTCGTGCTGCGTCGAGTACAGGTGGAAGGAGGCCCGGACGCGGCCGGCCCGCACCGCCGCCCGGATTCCGGCGCGCTCCAGTCGCTGCTGCGCGCCGGGCACGTCCACGGTGACGATCGCGCTGTCGCCGGGCGGGCGGCCGAGCCCGGCGAGGAACCGGTTGGCCAGCGCCACGTCGTGGTCGCGCACCGCCGGGATCCCGATCTCGACGAGCAGCTCCAGGGCCGGCGCCGCCCCGACCCCGCTGAACCAGGCCGGGGAGAGGTCGAACCGCCGGGCGTCGTCGCTGAGCCGCAGCGGCGGCCCGTAGTAGGCGGAGTGCGGGTCCTGCCCGGCGTACCAGCCGGCCGCGTCGGGACGCATCCGATCCCGCAGGTGCGGGGCGAGGTAGCCGTAGGAGAGCCCGCGCGGGGCCATCAGCCACTTGTACCCGCCGACCGCCACCGCGTCGGCCAGGGTCGCGTCGAAGGGCAGCCAGCCGCACGCCTGCGTCGCGTCCACCACGACCAGCGCGTCGTGCGCGCGGGCCGCGGCCACGATCCGCTCGTACGGGGCCACGCTGCCGTCGGCGGACTGCACCAGGCTGAACGCGACCAGGTCGGTACCGGCGTCGATCGCCTCGACCAGCCCGTCCAGCCCGACCACCCGGACCCGGACGCCCCGGTCGACCTGCACCAGCCACGGGAAGAGGTTGGAGGTGAACTCGACCTCCGGGACGACGACCGTGGCGCCGGCGGGCAGCGCGGCGGCGATCGGGGCGACGATCTGCGAGACGGTGGCCCCGGTGACCACGTCCGCGACCGGGGCCGAGACCAGGTGGGCGAAGGCCGCGCGGGCCCGTTCGGTCATCGCCCCCCATTCCTCCCAGGAGGTCCGGCCGACCCGCCAGTCGGCCAGTGCCGCCTGGAGGGCGGCCCAGGCCGGTTCGGGCGGCAGGCCGTAGCTGGCGGTGTTGAGCCAGCCCGGTTCGGGCTGCCAGAGCTGCTGTGCTGTACGAAGGTCCACGCGACGAGGCTAGGCCGTGTGTGGATCTCGGGGGAGGTCGCGTAGCCAGATTTTCATCGGGGCGATGTCGACGGCGGCCTGGTACAGGAATCTCACGACCTGGTCCGCGACGACCGGACCGGGCAACCAGTTCGCGTGCGGGCTGATTCGCGTGCGGGCTGACCGGAAAGAGGGTGGCCACGATCGTCACCGTCCGGTGCCGGCCGGCGGGCTGGCGTCGAGGCTAGGCGGCGAGCGCGACGGCCCAGACACCGACCATGACGAGGAGCGGGACGAGAGCCATGACCGGGAACGGGCGGCGCAGCCGCGCGTACGGCGGCGCGAGACCGACCGGCCTCTCGGCTGCCGCGCTCTCGGCGCCCACGGGATCGGGGGTGGGCATGGCCACGTTGTCGTCCAGGTCCTCGAGCCGCGCGTAGAGCGCGTCTGCGGTCTCGCTCATCCACCGCCACGTCTGCGGGTCGCAGCAGGACAGCGACCGCAGGTGGGAGTAGACGAAGAGGCGGTCCTCGACGACCTCCACGTCGAAAGCGGTCTTGCCGGGGCCGACGAAGCGGGCGACGATGTCCGGCGTGAACAGCGCACGGGCCCAGCCCTCCGCCTCGGGCGGGCAGAACAGCCGGAACGCTTCCTCGAACGGGCCACCCAGCGGCGTTCGTCTGTCCTTCGCGGGCTGGACGGGCAGGGTTGATCCGAGCAGCCGTCCTTCGTCGGTGCGGGCGTCGAGCACGATCTGCGGCATCCGCTGACCGAGCGTGAGGGCGAAGTACGACCAGCGCAGCGACTCGCCCGCGCGGCCCCTCGCAATCCAGGCGGTGTAGTCGGCGACCTCCAGCGGACGAGGGCCGAACCGGCGCAGACGTGCGGAGCAGCGACGCAGGGTGCCGCGCTGGAAGATAAGTCCCGGCAGGTCGGGTTCCTTGACCTCGGGGGCGAAGTCGAACCCGTTGGCGGCCGCGAACCGGTGCAGCCGAAAGAGCTCCTCCTGGTTGCCCTTCATCCCGTGGGCGACCCAGATGAACACGGCGGCGACCAGGCAGGCCGCCGTACCGGCCGACAGGAGCAGGGCGTGGTCGCGCAACGGCTCGGCCAGCGCCTCCGTCCCCAGCGCGCCGAGGATCAAGGCGACGAGGACGAGGGCCGCGACGGCGGCTGTCGCGACCGGATAGAGAACGAGCAGGCCGACCCAGACGTTCCACCGCGTGCGGTGCCCGAGCACGCGAGTGGTGAACTCCCGCATCTCGGCGCGGGTGGAGGCAACGGTGAGGGGCGTCGTGTCGAGCCCCGCGTCAGCTGTCGCCTTCACCGGCCGATTCCTCCCGGAACGACCGACTGGGCAAGGTCCTGGTCGACCGCCACGACCCGCCACGCGTGGCCGCGGGCGCGGTGGCCTCCCCGGCGGTACCGGTCAGGTACATTGGCTCACTCTTCATGGACACGACGCCACCATACGCAAGCACTTCAATAGGCTCGCGTGGATGCATTGAGGAGCTTTCAAGGATACCCATTCGTGCCGCCGACGACTGGGTGGCCGCCTGGTCGGCACTCCGCCGAGCGTCAATCCGGCGGCGGTGGCCGGCAGCCACCGCCGGCCGATCAGCCACCGCCGGCCGATCAGGCACCACCGGCCGGGCACCACCGGCCGGTCAGCCGACGTTGGCCGGACCGAGCACGCTCTTCAGGTCGCCCATCAGGGCGGTGGTGGGGGCGACCCGGAACAGGCCGAGTCGCCAGGTCTCGACCCGGTCGCGGCGGTGCAGCTTGACGTGTACCTCGGTGTCGCCGGGGTGCAGCAGCAGGGTCTCCTTGAGCCGGTCGGCCAGCGGCGGCGTGAGCCGGTGCACCGGGATGGTCAGGGTGACCGGCTTGTTCGCCGGGTTGCTGGTGACGTCCGGCATCTGCATGTCCATCGCCATGATCCGGGGCGTGTCGTCGCGGCGGTCCACCCGCCCCTTGACCACCACGATCGCGTCCTCGGCGATGTACTGCCCGACGACCTCGTACGTGTTCGGGAAGAACAGCGTCTCCACCCCGCCGGCCAGGTCCTCCAGGGTGGCCGAGGCCCACGCCCGGCCCTGCTTGGTGACCCGGCGCTGCACCCCGGAGAGGATCCCGGCGAGGGTCACCACCGCCCCGTCCGGGACGGAGCCCTCCTCGGACAGGGCGGAGATGGTGGTGTCCGCCGCCGCGCCGAGGACGTGCTCCAGGCCGAAGAGCGGGTGGTCGGAGACGTAGAGGCCGAGCATCTCCCGCTCGAAGGCGAGCTTGTCGCGTTTGTCCCACTCGCTCTCCCCGATCACGGGCATCACGGTGGTGCTGCCGGTCGCCGCCTCGGCCTCGCCGAACCCGGCCCCGAAGAGGTCGTACTGGCCGACGGCCTCCTTGCGCTTGACGTCGGCGTACGCGTCGATCGCGTCGGCGTGCACGGCGAGCAGGCCCTTGCGGGGGTGCTTCATCGAGTCGAACGCCCCGGCCTTGATCAGCGATTCGATGGTCTTCTTGTTGCAGACCACCGCGTCGACCTTGCTCAGGAAGTCGTAGAAGTCGGCGTACTCGCCCTTCTCCTCGCGGCAGCGCATGATCGCGGCGACCACGTTCGCGCCGACGTTGCGTACCGCGCCGAGGCCGAACCGGATCTCCTTGCCGACCGGGGTGAACGGCCCGGCGGAGGTGTTCACGTCCGGCGGCAGCACCTGGATGCGCATCCGGCGGCACTCCGACAGGTACAGCGCCATCTTGTCCTTGTCGTCGCCGACGGAGGTGAGCAGCGCCGCCATGTACTCGGCCGGGAAGTGCGCCTTCAGGTACGCCGTCCAGTACGACACCAGGCCGTACGCGGCGGAGTGCGCCTTGTTGAAGGCGTACCCGGCGAAGGGGACCAGCACGTCCCACACCGCCTGGATGGCCTCGTCGGAGTAGCCCCGTTCCCGGCAGCCGTCCCGGAACGGGATGAACTCCTTGTCGAGGATCTCCTTCTTCTTCTTGCCCATCGCCCGGCGCAGCAGGTCGGCCTGGCCGAGGCTGTACCCGGCGAGGATCTGCGCGGCGCGCTGCACCTGCTCCTGGTACACGATCAGGCCGTGGGTGGGGGCGAGGATCTCCCGCAGCGGCTCCTCCAGCTCCGGGTGGATCGGGGTGATCTCCTGGAGGCCGTTCTTGCGCAGCGCGTAGTTGGTGTGCGAGTCCACGCCCATCGGGCCGGGCCGGTACAGGGCGAGGACGGCGGAGATGTCCTCGAAGTTGTCCGGCTTCATCATCCGCAGCAGGGAGCGCATCGGCCCGCCGTCGAGCTGGAACACGCCCAGGGTGTCGCCCCGGGCCAGCAGCTCGTAGGCCGCCTTGTCGTCCAGCTCCAGCGCCAGCAGGTCCAGCTCCTTGCCGTGGTTGAGCTGGATGTTCTTCACCGCGTCGTCGATGATCGTCAGGTTGCGCAGGCCGAGGAAGTCCATCTTCAACAGCCCGAGCGACTCGCACGTCGGGTAGTCGAACTGGGTGATGATCACCCCGTCGGAGTCCCGGCGCATCAGCGGGATGTGCTCGATGATCGGCTCGGCGGACATGATCACGCCGGCGGCGTGCACCCCGGTCTGCCGGATCAGCCCCTCGATGCCGCGCGCGGTGTCGATGACCTTCTTGACGTCCTGCTCGGCCTCGTACATGCCCCGGATCTCGCCGGCCTCGGCGTACCGGGGGTGCTTCGGGTCGAAGATCCCCTCCAGGGGGATGTCCTTGCCCATCACCGCCGGCGGCATGGCCTTGGTGATCCGGTCGCCGACCGCGTACGGGTACCCCAGCACCCGCGCCGAGTCCTTGATCGCCGCCTTCGCCTTGATCGTCCCGAAGGTGGCGATCTGGGCGACCTTGTCCTCACCCCACTTGTCGGTGACGTACTTGATCACCTCACCGCGCCGACGCTCGTCGAAGTCGATGTCGACATCCGGCATGGAGACCCGCTCGGGGTTCAGGAACCGCTCGAAGATCAGCCCGTGCGGGATCGGGTCCAGGTCGGTGATGCCCAGCGCGTACGCGACCAGCGAGCCGGCGGCCGACCCCCGGCCCGGACCCACCGCGATGCCCTGGCTCTTCGCCCACTGGATGAAGTCGGCGACCACGAGGAAGTACGACGGGAAGCCCATCTGGATGATGACGCCCAACTCGTACTCGGCCTGCACCACGTGCCCCTCGGGGATCCCGTTCGGGTAGCGGCGGCCCAGCCCCTTGAAGGTCTCCTTGCGGAACCAGGACTCCTCGGTCTCCCCCTCGGGGATCGGGAACCGGGGCATCAGGTTGCGGAACTCGAACATGCCCGCCGGGTCGACCTTCTCGGCGACCAGCAGGGTGTTGCGGCAGCCCTCCTGCCACAGCTCCGAGGAGTCCACCGCCCGCATCTGGTCGGCGGACTTGACGAAGTAGCCGCCGCCCTCGAAGCGGAACCGGTTCGGGTCGTCGATGTTGCTGCCGGTCTGCACGCAGAGCAGCACGTCGTGGGCGGTGGCCTGGGCCTCGTGGGTGTAGTGCGAGTCGTTGGTGACCACCGGCGGGATGCCGAGCTTGCGCCCGATCTCGGTCAGCCCCTCCCGGACCCGGCGCTCGATGTCGAGGCCGTGGTCCATGATCTCCAGGAAGTAGTTCTCCTTGCCGAAGATGTCCTGGTACGCCGAGGCCACCTTGAGCGCCTCGTCGAACTGCCCCAGCCGCAGCCGGGTCTGCACCGCGCCGGACGGGCAGCCGGTGGTGGCGATGATCCCCTCGGCGTACTCGGCGATCAGCTCCATGTCCATCCGGGGCCACTTCACGTAGTGGCCCTCCATCGAGGCGCGCGAGTTGAGGGTGAAGAGGTTGTGCAGGCCGTCCTTGTTCGCCGCCCACATGGTCATGTGGGTGATCGCGCCGTTACCGGAGACGTCGTCGCTCTTCTGCTCCGGCCGGCCCCACTTGACGCGCTGCTTGTGGAACCGGGACTCCGGCGCCACGTACGCCTCCACCCCGAGGATCGGTTTCACCCCGGCGGACATCGCCTGCTTGTAGAAGTCGTTCGCGCCGTGCATGTTGCCGTGGTCGGTGATCGCCACCGCCGGCATCCCCAGCCGGTTGGCCTCGGAGAAGAGGTCCTTGAGCCGGGCCGCACCGTCGAGCATCGAGTACTCGGTGTGCACGTGCAGATGCGCGAACGAGTCCCCCATGCGTGGCATCCCCCAGGTCGATCATGGGCCAGCGAGATCAAGCCGGCCCAGCCTACGCCGGCCGGCGGGCCGCCTCCATTCGCCGCGCGGGCCCGACGACCGGCCGGCCGGACCCGGCGAACCGGACCGTCCGAGCATCGTCACGCAGCGTTTCCGGTCCGATCTCGGACTGACCCGGGCCGACCGACTTCCGCCCGCCCTAACCTGCATGGACACCCCCCGCGTCGGCCACCCGTCCCCCGCGCGCCGACCCTCCCTGATCACCGGAGGTGATCACCCGTGAACCGTCCCCCCATCCGTACCCTCGTCGGCGCGCTGCTGCTGACCGGCCTCCTCGCGACCGGC
>NZ_LRQV01000070.1 GCF_001567585.1 Micromonospora rosaria | reverse complement strand
CCGGAAGGGGTCAAAATTCAGCCGGAACCACGGGGTCAGTTTTCAGGCGGAGCCGACACTCGCCCATGAGGTGGAGCGGTTGGCCAAGGGGCGGCACCACCTTGCCAACCGGACGAGCCTGCTTCGCATGATTTCGGCCTGGGAGAGCGGTGCGCGCGACGCCTCGGACCCATACCGTCTGCTGCTCTGCGAGGCCTACGGCAAAAGCCCGGACGAACTCGGCCTGGGCGGCGGCACCGAACATGTCAGGTCCGACATCGGTCTCGCGTACCTCGGATCGTTGGAGTCGGCCACGAGTGCGCTCGGTGAGCTTGCACGCTTCGACGAGATGAAGCACAGTGCGGTCATCCTCGGCAAGTACATGCCGGACGCGTTGAACGCGGCGTGCCTCGATTGGTTGTTCGGTGAGTCGCTTGCCGACCTTCGGCTTAGCGGATCGAAGGTGACCTCGCAGGACGTAGCCGAGGTCCGCACGATGACCGAGAACCTTGACAGGCTAGACCGTTTTCTCGGTGGCGAGCAATGCCGCCTGATGGCGCTTCGGTACCTACGGGAACGCGTCGTTCCGGCCCTGAAAGCGTCCAAGACCCAAGCGGTCGGACGTGACCTTTTCAGTGCGACGGCCATCCTGTGCGAACTGGTCGGGTGGATGGCCTACGACACGTCACGTCACTCTCGCAGCGGTACTTCACCCAGGCCCTGAGGTTCGCCGAGGCGGCCGGTGATCTCGCCTACGCCTCGTACGTGCTGGCGAGCATGGCGGATCAGGCCCTCTATCTGCGGCGGCCCGATCAAGCACTGCGACTGGCCCGAGTAGCCCGGGACGCCAGCCAACGCGCAGGGACTCCGGTGGCGGTCACCGAGGCTTCGATTCTCGAAGCACGCGCCCACGCTGCTCACGGAGACGAGGCAGGCTGCACCGCAGCCCTGCGACGTGCGGAGGGCAGCTTCAACCGCGTGAGGCCCGGGGAATCACCCGACTGGGCGAGGCACTGGAGCGAAGCGATGTTCGCCAGCCATGCCGGTACCTGCTGGATCGAGCTACGGAAGCCTGACGAGGCCCGCGCCATGCTGCAACTGCTCTGGAACGCCACCACGGACCAGGCCCGCAGAAGGGTCTACGGAGCGGTCCAGTTGTCGCGGGCAGAGCTTCTGAACGGCGATGTCGAACAGGCGGCGTCGTATGCCACCACGGCAGTGGAGTCGGTTGCCGGTCTGACGTCGCAGAGGTCCCGGAACCATCTCGTGCAACTCCGCAAGCAGCTTGCCCCCTACCACCACGTCGCCGCCGTCGAGGAGTTCGAGCGGCGGGTGGATCTGCTGCTGGAGGGGTGAGAAGCCAGCGATGTTTCAGTACGGTAGCCCCGTGGCGCTGGCTGAGGACATGCTCGCCGAGGGCGAGCCGGAGCAGGAGTTCCACCCGGGTATCGCGAGCCGGTTGCCACGCAAGCGCGTCGCGAGCGGAGCCCTCATCCGGGATGATGCCGGTCGGCTGCTCTTCGTGGTCCCCGGCTACAAGCCCTTCCTGGACATACCCGGCGGGATCGCCGAGGCCGACGAGTCACCCCTGGACGCCTGTCGCCGCGAAGTCCGGGAGGAAATCGGCCTGGAATTGCCCGCTATGCAACTGCTGGTGGTCGACTGGATACCAGCTCATGGCGTCTGGCCTGACGGGATCATGTTCATCTTCGATGGTGGTCAGCTTGACGAGCACGACGCGAGCGGCATTGCGCCTACCGATCCCGAGCTGACCGGCCGGAAGTTCCTTCGATACGACGAAGCCGTACCGCTGCTCCGGCCCTCCATGGCCCGTCGGCTTCGTTCGGCAACGGAAGCGCTGAACCAGGGCGACGTGAAGTACGCCGAATTCGGCAGGGTGAGAGGCTAGTAGCAGCACGGCCGCCACCATTCCCACCGACAGGCGGCGCACACGCGGTGGCCGGCCCGCCCCGTGGGACGGACCGGCCACGGTGTCGCTGCGCGTCAGCTCTCGGTCGGAACCGGGGCCTCGGTGGTCCCCGGGGCCGGCGACTCGGTGGTGCCGCCCGGAGCCGGGGTCTCGGTCACCGTGCCACCCGGAGCCGGCGTGCCGGTGCCACCCGGGCTGGGCGTACCGCTGGCGCTGGTCTGCGGGACCGGGATGCCCAGGGTCTGGGCCAGGGCCACCAGCGCGTCGTAGTGCGCCTGGAGGACCGGCAGCGCGTCCTGCGCCAACTGGACCACCGACTGTTCGGAGCCCTGCGAGATCTCCGTCTGGGTGGCCTGGATCGCCTGGACGTGACCGGCCAGCTCGGTGGTCACCCACGCCTTGTCGAACTCCGCCCCGCTGAGGCCGTTGAGCCGGTCCAGCACGTCCTGCTGGTCGGCCGTCGGCTTGCCCGGCAGGTTGACGTTCAACTGCTTGGCGAGGTTCTTCACCGACTCGTCGAGCGTGGTGTGGTCCGTCACGAACTGCTGGCCCAGATCCTTGACCTGCTGGTTCTGGCCCTTCTTCTGGGCCAGCTCACCCGCGGCGACCTCGTACAGGTTGACCTGGTGCAGCGCCTGCAGGTACTGGGTGTCCTGCGTCGACGGCTGCGCCGCGGCCTGCGCCGCCGCGGCGGGCGCCAGTCCGACCACCACCAGGGCGGTCAGCAGACCGAGGCGTTTGAGACCCAACATGTTTCCCCCCCTTTTTCGTTGGACCGCACGGATACCCGGCTGAGGCGGGATATTCCTGCGATTGCGCGGGCTCACCGCCGGGGGGCCGCAACCGGAGCTTCCGCCCCACACCCGACACCGGCACCGTGCCGGCCGCCCGCCGACGCGGTGGTCACGGGCGGCCAGTGCGCCTGCGGGGCCCCGGACGGGGCCGGCACCACCGCGACGGCCCGGAAAGGGGTGAACGCGACGACGGCGCCCACCGGGGGTGAACCCCGGTGGGCGCCGTCGTGTCGGTCCCGGTGGTCAGGAGCGCTGGTCGCCGCTGCCGATCTTCTCCCGCTCGGGCAGCGGCTCGACCGGGGGGTGCCCCGGCGACACCGGCGCCTCGGCCGGCTTCTCGATCGGGTAGAAGAAGCCCCGGATCGCCGGGCCGAGGGCCCCGAGCCGGTTCATCTTCTTGGGCACCACCCAGCCGGCGTACTCCAGCTCCTCGTGGCCGCTGCTGAGCGGCTGGTGCACCTCGACGAAGCGACCGTCCGGCAGCCGCCGGATGATGCCCGTCTCCACGCCGTGGGCCAGCACCTCGCGGTCGTGCTGTTGCAGGCCCAGGCAGATGCGGTGGGTGATGTAGTAGGCCAGCGGCGGCAGGATCAGCAGGCCGATCCGGCCGGCCCAGGTCATCGCGTTCAGGCTGATGTGGAACTTGTCCGCGATGACGTCGTTGGCGCCGGAGAGGGTCAGCACGATGTAGAAGGTCAGGGCCATCGCGCCGACGCCGGTCCGGGACGGGTTGTCCCGGGGCCGCTGGAGCAGGTTGTGGCTGCGGTAGTCCTTGGTCCTCCGCGCCTCGAGGAACGGGTACATCACGGCGAGTCCGACCAGGATGCCGGGGAGCACCACGGTGGGCCAGAACAACGGTGGGATGACGTACCCGTCGCCGATCGGGATGTGTATCTCCCAGGCCGGCATGAGTCGGGTCGAGCCGTCGAGGAACATGACGTACCAGTCGGGCTGGCTGGCCGCCGAGACCACCCACGCCTCGTACGGCCCGAAGTACCAGATCGGGTTGATCTGGAAGAGGCCACCCATCAGCGCGATCACGCCGAAGATGACCATGAAGAAGCCACCCTGCTTGATGATGTAGCGGGGGAACATCCGCTCGCCCACCACGTTGTTGTTGGTCCGGCCGGGGCCGGGCCACTGGGTGTGCTTCTGGGTGAACACCAGCCCGACGTGCACGCTGATCAGCGCCACCAGCAGGGCCGGGATGAGCAGCACGTGGGCGATGAAGAACCGGCTGATGATGATCGTGCCGGGGAACTCACCGTCGAAGATCGCCGAGGTGACCCAGGTGCCGATCACCGGGATGGAGAGCATGATCGCCGAGGCGATCCGCAGACCGGTGCCGGAGAGGCCGTCGTCCGGCAGCGAGTAACCGGTGAAACCGGCCAGGAAGCCGACCCAGAAGAGCAGCGAACCGATGATCCAGTTGGTCTCGCGCGGCTTCCGGAATGCGCCGGTGAAGAAAATGCGCATCATGTGCACAACGATGGCGGCCATGAACAGCAGAGCCGACCAGTGGTGCATCTGGCGCATGATCAGACCACCCCGAACATCGAACGAGATGTTCAGGCTGGAGGCGTACGCGGCCGACATCGGGGTGCCCCGCAGCGGCGCGTAGCTGCCGTTGTAGATGACCTCGGTCAACGCCGGCTCGTAGAAGAACGTCAGGAAGACGCCGGTGAGCAGCAGGATGATGAACGAGAAGAGGGCGATCTCGCCGAGCAGGAACGACCAGTGGTCGGGGAAGACCTTGTTCAGCAGTTTCCGGAGCGGGGTCGCCCCGTTGAACCGCTCATCCAACCCCCGTGCCGTCCTGCCCGGCATGGCGGCGACATCAAGCTTGCGACGCTTCATGGACGCTCCCAGAAGTCCGGGCCGACGACCTCAGTGTAATCGGATCTCGCGACGAAGAAGCCCTCGGAATCGACCTCGATCGGCAACTGCGGCAGTCGCCGGCTCGCCGGGCCGAAAACCGGCTTCGCATTGTCGGTGATCAAGAACTGCGACTGGTGGCACGGGCACAGCAACCGGTTGGTCTGCTGCTCGTAGAGGCTGGCGGGGCAGCCGGCGTGCGTGCAGATCTTGGAGAAGGCGACGTAGTTGCCCCACATGTAGTCGCCGTGACCGACCCGCTCGTTGGCCTCCCGGGAGCGCTGCGCGTCGTCCTCCCGCAGGTGGATCAGCAGGGTCGGCGAGTCCGCGTGCCGGTTGCTGACACCGTGGTCGATGCCGGGGAAGACGGTGATCTGACCACCGGCGCTGATGTCCGCCGGGCGGATCGGCCGGCCGTCCTCACGGATCAGCCGGACCGGCTGGCCGTCGACCGGGGCGAACCCGGTCGTGGCGAGCTGGTTGTTCTTGTGCGGGTCCGAGATCAACCCGCCGACCAGGGGGGCGGCGGCGACCGCGGTCACCGGGACGAGCCCGGCCAGCAGCGAGATGCCGAGCAGCGGACGACGCCGTACGCCCAGCTCGTCGGCCATGTACAGCATGGTCTCGCCGGCGATGCGACCGGACTCCGCGTCGTACTGTCCCTCGTGCCGGTCCTGGATCGACACCTCCTTGGGCAGCAGCTTCTTGCCCCAGATGAGGATGCCGAACCCGACGGCGAGCAGGGAGACGCCGAGGGTCAGCCCGAGCAGCGGGGTGTAGAACTTGTCCCCGCCGCGCCCCGGCGCGTACTCCCACGGCCACCAGATGTAGATGATCAGGAAGGCCGTCGACGCCGCGCCGGTCAGCAGGAAGAGCCCGGCGACCAGGCGGGTCAGCCGGCGCTCGGCCTTGCTGCCGTGGACGACCTGCGGCTCGTAGTGGACGATCTCGATGTCGTCCCGCCGGGCGCCCTCCTCGACGATGTCGAACCGGCTCAGCCGGGGGTCGTCAATGTCGAAAGGCTCGCGCGGTGCCGGGCTGTCGATCTTCGCGCTCACGCCGTCACCTCCCTACGGGCGGCGCCGGTGCCCGGCACCACAGCACTGCCACCAACAATCCACTCGGTCACGACTTACCCGCAATCCACAGCGTGGTGAAGACGAGCGCCACGATGCCCACGAAGAAGACGGCCAACCCCTCGGTGGACGGCCCGTACCGACCGAGGTTGAAGCCGCCGGGGTCCTGGTCGGCCTTCAGGGTCTGCTGGATGTAGGCGATGATGTCCGCCTTCTCCTCCGGCGAGAGCTGGTTGTCTCCGAAGACCGGCATGTTCTGCGGGCCGCTCAGCATCGCGGCGTAGATCTGCCGGTCGCTGGCCGGCGCCAGGCTCGGCGCGTACTTGCCCGAGGAGAGCGCGCCGCCGCCACCGGCGAAGGCGTGGCACTGGGAGCAGTTGATCCGGAACAGCTCGCCGCCGACGGCGAGGTCGGCGCCCCGCTGGAGGTCACCCTCGGGGACGATCGGACCGCCACCGAGCTCCTGGACGTACTGGGCGAGCTGGCGGGTCTGCTCGTCGGTGAAGACCGGGGGCTTGCGGGCCGCCTGGGCCTCCTGCCGGGCCATCGGCATCCGGCCGCTGCTGACCTGGAACTCGACCGAGGCGGCACCGACCCCGACCAGGCTCGGCCCGCGCCCCTCGACGCCCTGCGCGTTGCGGCCGTGACAGGTCACACAGCTCACGTCGAACAGCGCCTTGCCCTCGGCCGCGGCGCCGGTGAGCGGCGGGTTTTCCTGCGCCTGCACGCCGGGGGCGAAGAGGGTGTACGCGCCGCCGGCCAGCGCCAGCGCGGCGATCATCCGGACCGCAGCGCCCAGCCGGCGACGGCCCCTGCTGGGCGGTGCGGACCGCTCGCGGCGAAACCGCCCGAGCAGACCGCGTCGGCGGTCGTTGTCAGAAGTCATGACCTGTGTCCTTAACCGGGGGGACCTTGTCTCAGGAAGGGAGCGGCGGCGCGGTCGGCGGCGACGCCAAGATCACTGGAGCCAGTAGATCATGCCGTAGAGCCCGATCCACACCACGTCGACGAAGTGCCAGTAGTACGACACGACGATCGCGGAGGTGGCCTGGGCCGGGGTGAACCGGCCCATGGTGGTGCGGACCATGAAGATGAGGAAGGCGACGAGACCACCGGCGACGTGCAGGCCGTGGAAGCCGGTGGTCAGGTAGAAGACCGACCCGTACCCGTCTCCGTTGATCTTGACGCCGTGACCGACCAGGGTCACGTACTCGTTGACCTGGCCGATGATGAAGATCAGGCCCATCACGAAGGTGATCGTGAACCAGCGCCGCAGGGCGTGCACGTCGCCCTTCTCGGCGGCGAACACACCGAGCTGGCAGGTGATCGAGGACGCGACCAGGATCACCGTGAAGATGGTCGCGTAGCGCACGTCGAGCACCTGGGTGTGCTCCGCCCACTGCTCCGGTGCCGCCGCGCGGATGGAGAAGTACATCGCGAAGAGCGCCGCGAAGAACATGAGTTCGCTGGAGAGCCAGACGATCGTCCCCACGCTGACCATGTTGGGTCGGGTCAGGGAGTGGATCCGGCTCTTGTCAATGGCTGGGGCCGCAGTCACGCGGTCATTATTGCCCGTGACATGGACCGGCGATCAGCGGGGTCGAGATCCGACGCCTATCGTGGCCCCCCGGACCAGGTCCGCTTCGCCTGGCCTAGCCTGAAAAGCGTGCTGCACGTCGATCCGATCTTCAGCGCCCTCCGCGCGGCGGTGGGCGCGGCCCCCGCCCCGCCGGTGGCGGGGCTCGCCGCCCCCGCCGAACCGGGCCCCCCGCCGTTCAGCGTCACCGCCGTGTTCACCGAGACCCGGCTGGACAGTTGGCTGGCGCTCGGGCTGGTCCTCGCCGCCGGGCTCTACCTCTACGGCGTGTACCGGCTGCGGATGCGCGGCGACCGGTGGCCGGTGGCCCGGACGATCTTCTTCCTCGGGCCGGGGCTGGGCGGGATCGCCTCGGTCACCGTCAGCGGGCTGCACGCCTACGACACCACGCTGTTGTCGGTGCACATGGTCCAGCACATGGTGCTCTCCATGGTCGCGCCGATCTTCCTGGCCCTCGGCGCGCCGATCACGCTGGCCCTGCGCACCCTGCCGGTCCGGCCGCGCAAGCGCCTGCTGGCCGTGCTGCACAGCCGGGTCGCCAAGATCTACAGCTACCCGCTGGTGGCGTTCGCCATCTTCGTGGTGAACCCGTTCGTGCTCTACTTCACCGACCTGTACCGCTACACGCTGGAGCACGCCTGGGCGCACGAGGTGGTGCACGCGCACTTCATCATGACCGGCTGCGTGTTCTTCTGGCCGCTGCTCGGCCTCGACCCGCTGCCGACCCGCTGGCCGTACCCCGGCCGGGCGCTGCTGATGCTGCTGTCGGTGCCGTTCCACACCGTGCTCGGGCTCACCATCATGCAGAGCAGCACGCTCTTCGGCGGCGACTGGTACCCCTCGCTCAACCTCGGCTGGGCGGACCCCTGGGAGGACCAGGTGGTGGCCGGCGGCATCCTCTGGGCCGGTGGCGAGTTCGTCAGTGTGACGATGCTCGCCGTGCTGGTCGTCCAGTGGGTGCGCCAGTCCGAACGGGAGGCCCGCCGGATCGACCGCGAACTCGATCGCCAGGAGGCCCGGGAACGGGCCGCGCAGTCCGTCGGGTGACCGGCCGCCGGCGGTCCGCCCCGGGCGGGACGTCGCCCCGGACACACCGACCGGTACGATCGGCGGGCAGCTACGACGTGGGAGCCAGCCAGCGATGAGCGATCGTCTTTACACCGTCCTGCTCTACAGCGACGACCCGCGGGTCCGCGACCAGATGCGGCTCGCCGTCGGCACCCGGCCCGCGCCCGGCCTCAGGGTCGAGTTCGTCGACGCCGCCAGCTACGACGAGTGCATCCGGCTGTTCGACGACTACGAGATCCACCTGCTGCTGCTCGACGGTGAGGCGACCCCGGCCGGCGGCATCGGCATCGCCCGCCAGATCAAGGACGACCGGGACGACACGCCCCCCGTCTGCCTGGTGATCGCCCGCTCGGCGGACCGCTGGCTCGCCGCGTACGCCCAGGTCGAGGCCACGCTGGTGCACCCGCTCGACCCGGTGACCACCGGCGCGACGGTCGCCGAGCTGCTCCGCGCCCACGCCCCGGCCTGAGCGCGCCGGCCGGCGCGGTCCGTCGCCGCGCGGCCCCGTACCCCACCACACCCCGCACCCCACGCCCGCTCGGGAGGCCCACCATGGGCGAACGGACCTGGCCGCACCTGATCGCCACGCTGCTGCGGGCGGAGGAACTCGCCACCGCCGACACCGAATGGGCGATGGGCGAGATCATGTCCGGTGCGGCCACCCCGGCCCAGATCGCCGGCTTCGCCACCGCGCTGCGGGCCAAGGGCGAGACCTCGGCCGAGCTGGCCGGCCTGGTCGAGGCGATGCTGACCCGCGCGGTCCCGGTCGAGCTGCCCGAGGAGATCCGGGCCACCGCGATCGACGTGGTCGGCACCGGCGGTGACCTCGCCCACACGGTGAACATCTCCACGATGACCGCCCTGGTGGTGGCCGGCGCCGGAGTACGGGTGGTCAAGCACGGCAACCGGGCCGCCTCGTCCTCCTGCGGCACCGCCGACCTGCTGGAGTTCCTCGGCGTCCCGCTCGACCTCGACCCCGCGCAGGTGGCCCACTGCGTCGTCGAGGCCGGCATCGGCTTCTGCTTCGCCCCCCGGTTCCACCCGGGTTTCCGGCACGCCGGCCCGGTCCGGCGCGAGTTGGGCGTGCCGACCGCGTTCAACTTCCTCGGCCCGCTGGCCAACCCGGCCCGGCCCCGCTCCGGCGCGATCGGCTGCTTCGACCTGCGGATGGCGCCGGTGATGGCCGGCGTCTTCGCCGCCCGGGGCGACTCGGCGGTGGTGATGCGCGGCGAGGACGGCCTGGACGAGTTCACCACCGCCGCGCCGACCCGGGTCTGGGTGGCCCAGAACGGCACCGTCAGAGCGGCCCTGCTCGACGCGGTCGACCTCGGGGTGCCCCGGTCCACCCCCGGCGACCTGCGGGGTGGTGACGCCGCGTACAACGCGGACGTGGCCCGACGGCTGCTGGCCGGCGAGCCGGGCCCGGTCCGCGACGCCGTACTGGTGAACGCGGCGGTGGCGGTGGCCACCCAGGGGCCGTTGGACGGCGACCTGACCGAGGCGCTGCGCGCCGGCATGGTCCGGGCCGCCGAGTCCATCGACTCCGGGTCCGCCGCGCGCACCCTGGACCGCTGGATCGAGACCGCCCGCTCCGCCTGACCCACCCCGCCCCGGACCGGCTACCGCCCCACCGGTCGACGGCCGGGCGGCTGCCACCCGGTCGACGCCGGCCGCCGATCGACGGCGGGCGCACTCCCGGGCCGGGCGGTTGCAGGCCGGGCGGTCCACCAGGCCGGGCCGGGCGACTGTCCGACCCGCGTGCGAAACTACACGGGAGTAGTTCCCGCGCCGCCGCGTCGGATCCGGGCCGTCCACCAGGCCGTTCGCCGGGTGACCCGCTGAGCCCCGCCGCCCGCCCGACCCTGACGCGCAGGCGCGGTCCGGCCGGTGGGCCGGCGGAGCGAGGAGGCGGAGCACGTGTCGGACCAGGAGTTCCACTGCGACACCTGCGGGAGCGTCCAGCGTTTCGAGGCGCCGCCGTGCCGCGACGGCCACGGCGCCGACTGCCCCGAACGGGCCTGCACCCGCTGCGGCGCGGCGCTGCTCCTCGGCGCCCCGCCCGGTCTCGCGCCCCGACCGGCTACCCGGCGGCAACCGCCCGCCGGCTCCCCGGTCGGCGGCCGGACCCGCGCCACCACCCGACCCGGTTCCCCCCGCCACGCCGCCTGACCGGCCGGCCAGCCAGCCCGTCACGCCGCCGGACCGGCCGGCCAGCCCGCCACACGGCCGGACCGGCCGACGGCTGTCACCGCCGACACGTCGAAGCCCGCGCCCCCGGATCGGGGCGCGGGCTTCGACGTGGACGACGCGGCGGGGCCGGTCAGTGCTCGGCGGTCCGCCGGGTGCCGCTGTAGTACTCGAAGAGGAGGCCGGAGACGGCGAAGATGACCAGGACCAGCCCCATCCCGATCAGCCAGAGCTGCCAGAACACCAGCCCGAGACCGGCGATCGAGGCGGCCAGGGCCAGGCCGAACGGCCAGTAGCTACCCGGGCTGAAGAAGCCGACCTCACCCGCGCCGTCGGCGATCTCCGCGTCCGGCCGGTCCTCCGGGCGCAGCTCGATGCGGCGGGAGACGAACCAGAAGAAGCCGCCGCACATCGCGCAGAGCAGGAAGGAGAGCGTCAGGGCGGTGGTGCCGATCCACTCGATGTGCCCGGTCTCCCCGGCCGTCCACGCGCCGTAGAGCACGGCGGTGCCGGCCAGGAAGACAGCGATGATCAGGAAGATCCGCCACTCGGTCTTCATGGGCGTACCCCTCAGCTTCCCGCGCCGGCCGGAGCGTTGTCCGGGTTGAAGTTGCTCGCCGTCCGGCGCGTGTCGAACGGCTTCGTGGTCGTGGCCAGGGGCTCCTCACCGATGGCCTGGAGGGCCTCCTGCGTCGACCGACCGTCCTGCTTGGCGGCGAGGAACTGCTCGTACCGCTCGGGCGAGACGACGCGCAGCTCGAAGTTCATGAAGGCGTGGTAGCTGCCGCACAGCTCGGCGCAGCGCCCGACGTACGCGCCCTCCTGGAGCAGCTCCGAGACCTCGAACGAGTTACGGATCTTGCCGGGGAAGACGTCCCGCTTGAACAGCAGCTCCGGCACCCAGAACGAGTGGATGACGTCGCGGCTGGTCTCCTCGAAGCGGATCGACCGCTCGGTCGGCAGCACGAGCACCGGGATGACCTCGCTGGTGCCGAGCACCGACGCCACGGTGTTGGCGTCCTCGCCCTGGCCGTCGCGGTAGTTGAACTGCCAGTTCCACTTGAAGGCGACGACCTCGACGGTGACGTCGGGGTTCGCCGACTCCTTGTTCACGTCGGTCTGCACGACCGCCGTGTAGTAGAAGAGCACCGAGACGACGAGGATCGGCGCGATGGTGTAGAGGAACTCCATCGGCAGGTTGTACCGGGTCTGCACCGGCAGCTCGTTGCCCCGCTTCCGGTAGCGCACCACGCACCAGAAGATCAGGCCCCAGACGAAGACACCGACGGCGAGCGCCGCGATGCAGGAGGCGATCCAGAGGTCGTACATCCGGCGGGACTCCGGCGTGATGCCGCCCTGCGGCCAGCCGAAGCCGCCGAAGGCGCCCCCGACGTCGCAGCCGGTGAGCGTGACCAGCAGCGCCACCGCTCCGAGGCCGAGCCCGGCGACCCGACCAGCACCACGCCGCCGGCGCCGACCGGCTCCCGGAGAAGCGTTGTGCCGTACGGCCGAGGGCCGTACCTCCGAACTCCTTGCGACCACCTGGTCCTGCCTCCCTAGCGCGCCGCGGTGTGGGATTCCCCCAGGACACCGGCGGCAAAGGCGTCACCGACGGTCGCAGATTACTCGACCTAGAGGGACTCGACGGCCTTGGGGGTCGTCGTCCGCCCCGTCGGGGGATCTTGCGACGCCTCCGCGCGGTAGCGTTGCCTTCCGTGAGCGCTCCCCCGGTCTACCTGGACGCGGCCACCGCCGCGCCGCTGCATCCGGTCGCCCGACAGGCACTGCTGGCCGCGCTCGACGACGGCTGGGCAGACCCGGCCAAGCTCTACGCCCGCGCCCGCCGGGCCCGGCAACTCCTCGACGCCGCCCGGGAGGCCACCGCGCAGACCCTCGGCGTCCGCCCCGACGAACTCTCCTTCACCCCTGGTGGTACGGCCGCCGCGCACTCCGCCGTCCTCGGCGGCCTGGCCGGGCGACGCCGGGCCGGGGACACCCTGGTGCACTCGGCGATCGAGCACTCGGCGGTGCTGCACGCCGCGCAGCGGCACGTCGCCGACGGCGGCACGGCGGTATCGGTGCCGGTGGACCGGCTCGGCCGGCTGGACCGCGACGCCTGGTCGGCGGCGGTGGCCGCGCCCGGGGTGGCGGTGGCCGCGCTGATCGCCGCGAGCCACGAGGTGGGCACCGTCCAGCCGGTCGCCGAGGCGGGGGCGGCCTGCGCCGCCGCCGGGGTACCGCTGGCCGTCGACGCCGCCCAGGTGGTCGGCCGGCTGCCGGTGCCCGCGGGCTGGTCGATCCTGACCGCCAGCGCGCACAAGTGGGGCGGGCCACCCGGGGTGGGCCTGCTGGTGGTCCGCAAGGGCACCCGCTGGGAGTCGCCCTGGCCGGCCGACGAGCGGGAGGCCGGGCGTACCCCGGGGGTGGTGAACCTGCCGGCGGTGGTGGCCGCGGCGGCGAGCCTGCGCGCGGTGGCGGCCGACGCGGCGGCGGAGGCGGCCCGGCTGGCCCCGCTGGTGGACCTGATCCGGGCCCGGGTCGCCGCCGAGGTGCCCGACGTCGAGGTGGTCGGCGACCCGGTGGAGCGGCTGCCCCACCTGGTCACCTTCTCCTGCCTGTACGTCGACGGGGAGGCGCTGCTGCACGCGCTGGACCGGCGGGGCTTCGCGGTCTCCTCCGGCTCCTCGTGCACCTCCTCGACGCTGCGCCCCTCCCACGTGCTGGAGGCGATGGGGGTGCTCTCGCACGGCAACGTCCGGGTCAGCCTGCACCGGGAGACCACGGCGGCGGAGGTGGACCGGTTCCTCGCCGAACTGCCCCAGGTGATCGCGGAGCTGCGCGCCGAGGCGGGGGTGGTGGGGCTGTGACCGTCCCCGCCGAGCTCCTCGACTGCCGGGGCCAGCGCTGCCCGCTGCCGGTGATCGCGGTCGCCCGCCGGCTGCCCGAACTGCCGGTGGGCACGGTGGTGCGGGTGCTCGCCGACGACCCGGCGGCGGCGGTGGACATCCCCGCCTGGTGCCGGATGCGCGGGCAGGAGTTCGTCGGCAGGATCACCGGCCCGGACGGCCCCGGCTACGACGTCCGCCGCTCGGTGTAAGGAAGGGCACCTTATTAACGCCTACGGTAGAGAAGGGTCCCCCTCTCACCGCACCCCCACCCGCTGACCGCCCCGCCCGCGTACGAGCCCCGTCCCCGCGATCATGCGGTTCGGGCCGACGACATGTCACATATGCGGCACTTGTCGGGGCCCCCACTGCACGATCGCGGGGGGCGGGCGGCGGGGCAGGACGACGCCGGGGGCGGGGCAGCGCGGGGCGGGGCGGGAGTGGGTCAGGGGAGCAGGTGGGGGCGGACCTCGTCGGCGGCGGCGTCGCCGTACGACTCGGCGAGGCGCTTGACGAACAGGTCCCGGCGGACCTCGTACTCCTGGGTGCCGACGGTCTCCAGGACCAGGGCGGCCAGCAGGGAGCCGACCTGGGCGGCCCGCTCCAGGCCCAGCCCCCAGGAGAGGGCGGCGAAGAAGCCGGCCCGGAACCCGTCACCGACCCCGGTCGGGTCGACCGCGCGGGCCTCCCGGGCGATCGGCACGTGGATCCGCTCGACGTCCCGGCCGACGATCTCCACACCGTTCTTGCCGAGCGTGGTGACCCGGACCTTGACCAGGTCGAGCAGCTGGGCGTCGGAGAGCCCGGCCTTGCTCTGCAGCAGGGACTTCTCGTAGTCGTTGGTCATCAGGTACTCGGCGCCGTCGATCAGCCCGACCACGTCCGAGCCCTCCATCCGGGCGAGCTGCTGGGAGGGGTCCGCGACGAAGGCGTACCCGCGCTCCCGGCACTCGGCGGAGTGCCGCAGCATCGCCGCCGGGTCGTTCGCGCCCACCAGGACCAGGTCCAGCCCGTCGAGCCGCTGCGCCACGGGCGCGATCTCGATGTTGCGCGCCTCGGCCATCGCCCCGGCGTAGAACGAGGCGATCTGGCACATGTCGGTGTCGGTGGTGCAGACGAAGCGGGCGGTGTGCGCCACCTCGCTGACGTGTACCGAGTCACAGTCCACGCCGTGGCGCTCCAGCCAGGAGCGGTAGTCGGCGAAGTCCGCGCCCACCGCCCCGAGCAGCACCGGGCGCAGACCGAGCTGGCCCATCCCGAAGGCGATGTTCGCCGCCACCCCACCCCGGCGGACGACCAGGTCGTCCACGAGGAAGGAGAGCGACACCTTGTCCAGTTGATCCGCGATGAACTGGTCGGCGAACCGACCGGGGAAGCTCATCAGGTGGTCGGTGGCGATCGAGCCGGTAACGGCGATCTTCATGTCAACCCTCGACGGTCGGCAGCACGGCGCGGGTCAGCCTACCGGTCCGCCCGGGAAACCGGACGGCCTCGTGCGGAGCGGGCCGGACTTGCCCAGGTCGCCGTAGGAACGACCGGTGGCGGAAATGGGACGGCCCCCGACGGCGAACGGCGGAGCCACCCCGCCCGGGGTGGCTCCGCCGTGTCGGCTGGTGCGCGTCGACTCAGCTGAACGAGTCGCCGCAGGCGCAGGAGTTGCCCGCGTTCGGGTTGTCGATGGTGAAGCCCTGGGCGTCGATCCGGTCGGCGAAGTCGATGGTCGCCCCGGCCAGGTAGGGGGCGCTCATCCGGTCGACGACGACCTCGACGCCGCCGAAGTCGCTGACGACGTCACCGTCGAGCGACCGCTCGTCGAAGAAGAGCTGGTACCGCAGGCCGGAGCAGCCGCCCGGCTGCACGGCGACCCGCAGCCGCAGGTCGTCGCGGCCCTCCTGCTCGATCAGGGCCTTGACCTTCTGCGCCGCGACGTCGGTGAGGACGACGGACGTGGGGGCCTTGGCCTCGGTCGACTCGGTCTGCGCTGGCGTGGTCACGTGGAATTCTCCCTGCACGCGTAGGTGTGGTCGTCGTCCTGGCCAACGTCACCCGCCGGTCCAGTGATTCCCACTGCGGTCCGTGTTCGATTGTAGGCCCGCCCCGGGCGTCGCCACCCGGGCAGCGGGCAGCCGCCCGCGGGGGTGGCCCAGCTCACCGGCTCCACTGCCGGGCCAGCCGCGCGCCCAGCTCGCGCAGCCCCTCGGCGGGCCGGCCCATGGCCGCCTCGACCCCGCCGCGCTCCTCCCCGCCGAAGTGCTCCACCAGACTGTACGCGTCGGTCACCCCGGCCGAGGCGGCCTCCCGGCGGCCGGTGCTGACCCGCCCGGCGACCACCACGCAGGGCACCCCCCGGTCCCGGGCGGCGCCGGCCACCCCGGCCACCACCTTGCCGCGCAGCGACTGGTGGTCGAAGGAGCCCTCTCCGGTGATCACCAGGTCGCACGCGTCGAGCGCGGCGTCCAGGCCGATCGCCCGGGTGACCAGCCCGATACCGGACTCGCAGCGACCGCCGAGGGCGAGCACCGCCGCGCCCAGCCCGCCGGCCGCTCCCCCACCGGGCAGCGCGCCGAGCTGCGGCGGGCACCCCGGCAGGTCCTTCTCGAGTACGGCGGCGAAGCGCTCCAGGGCGGCGTCGAGCAGCAGGACGTCCTCCCGGCTCGCCCCCTTCTGCGGGCCGTACACGTTGCTGGCCCCGTGCAGCCCGAGCAGCGGGTTGTCGACGTCGGTGGCGGCCACCAGGGTCGCGCCGCGCAGCCGGGGGGTACCGTCCAGCGCGGCCACGGCGGCCAGCGCCGCTCCGCCGTACGGCAGGGCGAGGCCGGTCCCGTCCAGCGGGGTCGCGCCCAGCGCGGCGAGCATCCCGGCCCCGGCGTCGTTGGTGGCGGAGCCGCCCAGCCCGATCACCACCGTCCGGGCGCCGCTCTCCACGGCGGCGGTGACCAGCAGCCCCAGCCCGTACGAGGTGGTGGCCTTCGGGTCGCGTTCGGCGGGGTCGAGCAGGTGCAGCCCGCACGCCTGGGCGCTCTCCAGGTACGCGGTGGAGCCGTCGGCGGTGAGCAGGATCTCACCGGCGGCCGGGCGGCCCAGCGGGTCGACGGTCGACACCGGCAGCCGCCGCCCGCCGAGCGCCTCGGCGAGCACCGCGACGAAGCCGGGACCGCCGTCGGCCAGCGGCCGAACCACCAGCTCGTCGCCCTCGGCCACCTCCCGCCAGCCCTCGGCGACCGCGACGGCCACCTCCTGAGCCGGCAGGGTGCCGGCGAACTTGTCCGGACAGAGCAGCACGCGCATCCGAGCAGTGTGGCAGGCCACAGCGGTAGAAGTTCCACCCCGGCCACGCTGTGGGACCATGGGGACGTGACTTCGACCTGGGTGGAACCTTCCAACACCGCGACTGCCCTGCTGCTGCTCGGCCGGGGCAGTGACCCTGCCACCGAGCGCGGCGTCGAGTGCCCGGGTGACCTGCCGGCGCCCAGCGACCCGGACCTGGTGGCCCGCGCGGCGGCGGCGAAGGCGGCGCTGGGCACGAAGGTCTTCGTGCTGGGCCACCACTACCAGCGCGACGAGGTGATCCAGTTCGCCGACGTGACCGGCGACTCGTTCAAGCTGGCCCGGGAGGCGGCGGCCCGCCCGGACGCGGAGTACATCGTCTTCTGCGGCGTGCACTTCATGGCCGAGAGCGCCGACATCCTCACCTCGGACGCGCAGCGGGTGATCCTGCCCGACCTGGCCGCCGGCTGTTCGATGGCGGACATGGCGGTGCTGTCGCAGGTCGAGAAGGCCTGGGAGGCGCTGACCGACCTCGGCGTCGCCGAGCACACCGTCCCGGTGACGTACATGAACTCCTCGGCGGACATCAAGGGCTTCGTCGGGCGCAACGGCGGCGTGGTCTGCACCTCGTCGAACGCGCGCCGGGCCCTGGACTGGGCGTACCAGCAGGGCGAGAAGGTGCTCTTCCTGCCCGACCAGCACCTGGGCCGCAACACCGCCGTGCTGGAGATGGGCCTGTCACTGGACGACTGCGTCCTCTACGACCCGCACAAGCCGAACGGCGGGCTCACCCCGGAGCAGCTCCGCGACGCGAAGATGATCCTCTGGCGGGGGCACTGCTCGGTGCACGGCCGGTTCACCCTGGACAGCGTCAACGACGTCCGGGAGCGGGTGCCGGGGGTGAACGTGCTGGTCCACCCGGAGTGCCGGCACGAGGTGGTCACCGCCGCCGATCACGTCGGCTCGACCGAGTACATCATCAAGACCATCGAGGCCGCCCCGGCCGGTTCGGCGTGGGCGGTCGGCACCGAGCTGAACCTGGTCCGCCGGCTGGCGCTGGCCCACCCGGACAAGCAGATCATGTTCCTCGACCGGGCGGTCTGCTACTGCTCGACGATGAACCGGATCGACCTGCCGCACCTGGTCTGGGCCCTGGAGGAGCTGGTCGCCGGGCGGGTGGTGAACCAGATCACCGTGGACGCGGACACCGCGCACCACGCCCGGGTGGCGCTGGACCAGATGCTCGCCCTGCCGGGCGCGGACACCCCACCCCCGGGCGCGGCCTGATCACGTTTCGTGACAACATTGGTACGGGGACGTACCGGTTTCACCGATTCATGCCGCCGCAGGCGGTGTGACCGAGTCATTCTGTTCACCGAGGGCTATGCTGCCGGATGCGACGACAACGGCGGCCTTTTTTGACGTGGCCGCGTTCCGGGTAGCGATGACCATCGTGGGCCCCACCCCTCAACACGGCAGCACCGACGCGCTGGAGGTTGCGTTGACCGACGACGTCCTGGTCGTACACGGAGGAAGTCCGCTGGAAGGGCGGATCCGCGTGCGCGGCGCGAAGAACCTGGTTTCCAAGGCGATGGTCGCCGCCCTGCTGGGCGACACCCCCAGCCGGCTGTTCGACGTGCCGCGGATCCGTGACGTCGAGGTGGTCCGTGGGCTGCTCGGCCTGCACGGGGTCAAGGTGACCGACGGCGACGAGGACGGTGAGCTGGTCTTCGACCCGGCCAACGTCGAGAGCGCCAGCACCGATCAGATCAACGTGCACGCCGGCTCCAGCCGGATCCCGATCCTGTTCTGCGGCCCGCTGCTGCACCGGCTGGGCCACGCCTTCATCCCCGACCTGGGCGGCTGCCACATCGGCCCGCGCCCGATCGACTTCCACCTGCAGGCGCTGCGCGAGTTCGGGGCGACCGTGGACAAGCGGCCGGAGGGGCTGCACCTGTCCGCCCCGAACGGACTGCACGGCACCAAGTTCGCCCTGCCGTACCCGAGCGTCGGCGCCACCGAGCAGGTGCTGCTCACCGCGGTGATGGCCGAGGGCGTCACCGAGCTGCGCAACGCCGCCGTGGAGCCGGAGATCATCGACCTGATCTGCATCCTGCAGAAGATGGGCGCGATCATCAAGGTGCACACCGACCGGGTGATCGAGATCCAGGGCGTGCCGAAGCTGCACGGGTACACGCACCGGCCGATCCCGGACCGGATCGAGGCGGCGAGCTGGGCGGCGGCGGCCCTGGCCACCCGGGGCCACGTGGAGGTGCTCGGCGCCCAGCAGGCCGACATGATGACCTTCCTGAACATCTTCCGCTCGGTCGGCGGCGAGTACGAGGTCACCGACGCCCGGCCGCCGAAGCTCGGCGACCCGGGCCAGGAGGGCGGTATCCGGTTCTGGCACCCGGGCGGGGAGCTGAAGTCCGTCGCCCTGGAGACCGACGTGCACCCCGGGTTCATGACCGACTGGCAGCAGCCCCTGGTGGTCGCGTTGACCCAGGCCCGGGGCCTGTCGATCGTGCACGAGACGGTGTACGAACAGCGGCTGGGCTACACCGAGGCGCTGAACACCATGGGCGCCAACATCCAGGTGTACCGGGACTGCCTGGGCGGCACCCCGTGCCGGTTCGGCCGGCGCAACTTCAAGCACTCCGCGGTGATCGCCGGCCCGAGCAAGCTGCACGCCGCCGACCTGGTCATCCCGGACCTGCGCGCCGGGTTCAGCCACCTGATCGCGGCGCTCGCCGCCGAGGGCACCTCCCGGGTGTACGGCGTCGACCTGATCAACCGGGGGTACGAGGACTTCGAGGCCAAGCTGGCCGACCTCGGCGCCCACGTCGAGCGTCCCTGACCCGACCGGCCGGGCATGACCTGGCTCACCTCCGCCCGCGCCCACCGCACCGATGTGCACCGGGCGCGGGCGTTTGGCTACCCTTGCCGCGTGCCCTCGCTCTTCCGCCGCAAGTCCACCGACGTCGTCGACGAGTCCGTCACCCCGGTGACGACCGACGACGAGTCCGTCGCCGCCCAGCCCCGTGGCTACACGCCGGCGAAGGGCCGTGAGACGCCGAAGCGGCCGGGTGCCGCCCGCCGACCGGGCGGGTCCACCAAGCCGCTGACCAAGGAGGAGGCGAAGGAGCGCCGCCGGCAGTTGCGGGCCGAGGCGGCGGCGGAGTTCCGCCGGGAGGGCGGCCCGCGCGACCGGGGCCCCGAGCGGCTGCTCGCCCGCAACGTGGTCGACTCCCGCCGCACCATCGGCACCTGGTTCTTCGGTGGCGCGCTGATCGTGCTGATCGGCTCGAACGCGGCGATGCCGCCGATCGTCCGGCTGGTCTCCAACCTGCTCTGGGGGGCGCTGGCCCTCGGCGTGGTGATCGACTCGATCCTGATCTCGCGGAAGATCAAGAAGCTGGTCCGGGAACGCTACCCGCGCAGCGGCGAGCGGATGGGCTCGCTCTACCTGTACGCGATCATGCGGTCGATCACCTTCCGCCGGATGCGCGCCCCCGAGCCCCGCGTCAAGCTCGGCGACAAGGTCTGACCGACCGGCTGCCCGACCCGCTGCGCCCGTAAAGCACGACGGCGCCCAGGCGAGGGGCGCGGTGACACGGTGGCGGGACGGCGCCCTCCATTCGCCCACCTCACCCCACGCTGCCCCGCACCTCCCGCCCTCGCCACGCACCCGCCACGCTCTCGGCGTCGCCCGGCCTCGGCGTCGGCGTGCCTTCGTCCGGCGAACACATGCTTTTCGTTGACATACCTGTGAGGAATATTTATTCCTCACAGGTATGTCGACGGCGGAGGTTATCGTCGCCGGAGCACGACACTCCCGGGCCGGGTCGGGGCGGGTCAGGGTACGCCGAGTAGGCGGAGCAGGGCGGTCACCCCGGCCGCAGCCACCACCACCAGGACGAACGGCGCGCGACGCCAGGCGAGCAGCACGCCCGCCAGCACCCCGGCCGGTCGCGCGTACCCGGCGAACTGGGCCGCCTCGGTCAGCGCCGCCGTCGCGGCCAGCGCGGCGAGCAGCGCGGCGGCCCCGACCGGCAGTAACCGCCGGGACCACTCGGGCAGGTCCAGCCGGTCACGCAGCAGGACGCCGGTGAGCCGCAGGCCGAACGTACCGGCGGCCAGGGCGAGGATGACCGCGATCAGCACGGCGCCCCCTCCGGCCGCGCGGCCCGCGCACCGGCCGCCGACCCGACGCCAACCGCGCCACCACCGGCCGGGCCCGCAGCAGTCGAGCCACCAGCAGTCGGGCCGGCGTCGGTCGGCGGGTCGGTGGAGCGACCGGGCAGGAACAGCACGAGCAGGCCGCCGAGGGCGAGCAGCACGGGCAGGCCGGCCGGGAGGAACGGGGTGGTCAGCACCGCCAGCGCCGCGCCGACCAGGGCCACCCGCCGGGTGTCGCGGTCCCGCAGGCTCGACAGCAGCAGGGCGAGCAGACCGGCCGGGAAGGCCGCGTCCAGCCCGAAGGCGGCCGGGTCGCCGAGCGCGCCGCCGGCGAGCACGCCGATGACGGTACCCAGGTTCCAGGCCAGGAAGAGCAGGGTCGCGGCGATCCAGAAGGCCCGGCGGCGCGCCGGGCCGGCGGGGCGGGCCAGGGTGAACGCGGTGGTCTCGTCGGTCATCAGGTGGCTGCCGAGCAGCCGCTGCCAGAGTCGGCCACCCATGGTGCCGCCCAGGGTCAGCCCGAACGGCAGGTGCCGCGCGTTGAGCAGCAGGCCGGCGAGGACCGCGGCGACCGGGCTGCCGGCGGCCACCAGGCCGACAGCCATGAACTGGGCCCCACCGGCGTACACCAGGATCGACATGACCACCGGGGCCCAGAGGGGCAGGCCGGCGGCGACCGCCATCGCGCCGAACGAGGCGCCGACCGCCACCATCGCCGCTCCGATGGCGGCCACGTCGCGCAGCACCGCGCGATCGGGCCCGGACCGCACTGTTCGCTCTGCCGTACGCATGTTCGTTATGATGAACAGCCGCAGGGTCGTTCGTCAAACCGAACAAACGGTACGATGGAACGAACATGACGACCGAACCCGCTCCCCCACTGGCCACCATCGCCGCGGCACTGCGCCGTGAGCGGCAGCGCGCCGGCATCTCGCTGACCGAGCTGGCCCGCCGGGCGAAGATCGCCAAGTCGACGCTGTCCCAGTTGGAGTCGGGCCTGGGCAACCCGAGCGTGGAGACGCTCTGGGCCCTCGGGGTGGCCCTCGACGTGCCGTTCAGCCGGCTGGTCGAGCCGACCCCGCCCGCCGTCCGGGTGATCCGGGCCGGCCAGGGGCCCCGGGTCCGCTCCGAGCACGCCGACTTCACCAGTACGCTGCTCGCCGCCGGGTCACCGCACGTCCGCCGGGACGTGTACGTCATCGCGCTGGAGCCGGGGCAGGTCCGGGTCGCCGAGGCGCACACCCCGCGCAGCGTCGAGCACGTCGTGGTGGCCGCCGGGCGGCTGCGCGCCGGGCCCGGCACCGACCTGGTCGACCTGGACCCCGGCGACTACGTGACCTTCCCCGGTGACGTCCCGCACCGCTACGAGGCGCTCACTCCGGGGACGTTCGCGGTCCTGGTGATGGAGCACCCGTGAGCCCGGCACCGGCCGACGCAGCGGTGCAGGGCTCGCCGGCCGGGGAGCGGTAGAGCCGGGCCACCACCTCCTCGATGTCCGGCTCCACGATCGAGATGTCGCGCAGCGGGACCAGCCCGGCCAGGGCACCCACCACCTGCGCCGCGCTCGCCGCCCCGCAGGCGTACACCAGCCGGTGCCCGTCCGCCTCCACGCGGTGCAGGGTCGCCCCGGTCAGCACCGGTGGCTCGGCCGGCGCGCTGTCCAGGTCGGCCACGACCAGCCGGCGCGAGCCGTACCGGGCGTGCAGGTCGGCGATCGAGCCGTCGTGCGCCACCCGACCGTGGTCGACCACGACGAGCCGCCGGCAGAGCCGTTCGATGTCGGCGAGGTCGTGGGTGGTGAGCACCAGCGTGGTGTCCCCGGTCCGGCTCAGCTCGCCGAGGAAGCTCCGGACCGCCTGCCGGCTCACCACGTCCAGCCCGATCGTGGGCTCGTCGAGGAAGAGCACCTCCGGGCCGTGCAGCAGCGCGGCGGTCAACTCGCCCCGCATCCGTTGCCCGAGCGAGAGCTGCCGGACCGGGGTGTCGGCGAAGGCGTCCAGGTCCAGCAGGTCCCGGCAGCGGCGCAGCCGGGCCGCGTGCTCGGCGGACGGTACCCGGTAGATGTGCCGCAGCAGGTCGAAGGAGTCCCGCAACGGCAGGTCCCACCAGAGTTGTGACCGCTGGCCGAAGACCACCCCGATCCGGCGGGCCAGCCGGGTCCGGTCCGGCACCGGGCGCAGGCCGCAGACCCGGACCGTACCGCCGGACGGGGCGAGCACGCCGGTGAGCATCTTCAGCGTGGTCGACTTGCCCGCGCCGTTCGCGCCGATGTAGCCGAGCGTCTCGCCCCGGGCCACCCGCAGGTCGACGCCGTCCACCGCCCGCACGGTCCGCCGGACCCGGCGCCACCGGCCGACCTTCACCCGGACCGGGAACTCCTTGCGCAGGTCGCACGCCTCGATGATGGTCATGACCCCGTACTCCGGTAGTGACGGACGCCGGCGCGCCAGAGCAGCGCGGCGGCCCCGGCGGCGACCAGCGCGACCCCCGGCGACACCCAGCCGACCCAGGCCGGCAGGCCCAGCGGGTCGGCCCGGCCGAGCAGCGCCAGCGCCGGGTGGTAGCTGACGAAGGCGAACCCCAGGCCGTACGCGAAGGCCGCGCGGAACCAGCCCTCGAAGATCGTGACCGGGTACGAGCTGAAGTCCCGCCCCCCGTAGGTGACCGAGTTGGCCAGTTCGCCCGACTCGGTCCAGTAGAACGTGAGCGTGGCGGTGGCCACGAAGATCGAGCCGAAGAAGACCGTCCCGGCGAGTGGGGCGAGCACCACCAGCACGACCCGCCCCGGCGTCCAGTCGATCCCCGCCGAGGTGACCGCCGCGACCAGCACCGCCACCCCGACCACGGTCCGGGACGCCTTGCGCAGCGGCAGGTCCATCAGCAGCAGTTGGGGCAGCGCGCCGAGCGGACGCAGCAGCACCGCGTCGAACAGCCCGCTGCGCACGTACACCGGCAGCCGTTCGACGTTGCCGAAGAACAGGTCGGCCAGGGCGAAGGCGGTGGCGTTGAGCCCGACCACGACCAGCGTCTCGCGCAGCGTGAAGCCGCCCAGTTCCCGGGTGACGCCGTAGAGCACCACGACGGCCAGCACGTCGAACACGGTGGCCCCGACGTTGCCGACCAGGTCCACCACGAACGAGGTCCGGTACGTGGTCTGCGCCCGCGCCTGCGCGCCCAGCAGGGCCCGGTACGCGACCAGCGCCCCACCGGCCCGCTCGCCGCGCCGGACCGCCGGCCACCGCTCAGCCACCGTGCACCACCAGCCGCCGCTCCGCCCGGCGCTGCACCCACCGGCAACCGGCCAGCAACAGGACGGCCCAGCAGAGCTGCACCCCCACCAGGCCGGCCTGGATCGCCGGGGGGTCCCGTTCGACCAGCACGTCCAAGGGGGCCTGGAGCAGGCTCGGGAACGGGGTGAGCAGCCACAGTGGCACGTACAGCCACTCCGGCAGGAAACGCAGCGGGAAGGCGAGCCCGGCCAGCACCGCGGAGCAGAGCGTCCAGAGCAGCAGCGGCCCCCGGGCGTCCCCGAGCCAGTAGGCGGTCGCGTTGACCAGGTACCGGCAGCCGAAGGAGACCACCACCGCCAGGACCACGGAGCAGCCGAAGAACGCCACGGTGGACCAGCGGGCCGGCAGGTGGACCTCGAACAGCAGCGGCCCGACCAGCAGCGGGGGCACCATCCGGGCCAGCCCGGCGTACCCGGCCCGGCCCAGGTCGGCGGCGAGGTAGCTGGTCACCGGGTGGACCGGCCGGAGCAGGTCGGCGACGATCTCGCCGGTACGGATCCGGTCGGCCAGCTCCGTCCACCGCCAGAGCAGCACGACCGCCAGCAGCCCCTGCCCGGCCCAGACGAAGGTGACGAGCTGCGCCCGGTCGTACCCGGCCGCCGTGCCGGCCTCGCCGGCCACGGCGAGCAGGACGTAACAGCGGAGAATGCCGAAGACCGTGTTGGTCACCACTCCGGCCACGGTGGCCTGGCGGTATGTCGAGTATCGCCGGAAACCCGATCCGACTATTGCGGCGAATGTCCGAATCAGTAGGATAACGTTTGGACGCGCGGACGGTGCCGCAGTGGCGGTGACCGAGTCCACGCCGCTACCCTCCATCCGCAGCCATCCCGCACCGGACGCGTGACTCTACCGGGGGGTGGGGCGCCCAGCGCGACAATATTCCGACGAGGTGACACCGCCGTGAGCGAGCGACGCGAGCCGGCCACCGGGGCGCGCCACGCGGGCTGCGACGGGGCCCGCCGATGAGTCGCGGCGACTTCGACCGGTGGCGTGACCCGGCCGAGCCGTCCTGGGTCTTCGCTCCGACGAACGAGTGGCAGCCACAGTTCCCGGGCCAGCGCTACCCGGGCGACATCGGCGTGCAGTACGCTCCCCCGCCCACCGGCCGGGCCGCCGCCGTGGGCCGTGCCGAGGTGCCGCCGCTGGCCCCGACCCGCGCCGACGGCTCGTACCGGGTGGGCTGGGTCTGGGACGACGAGGACCTCGACGACCAGCCGGCCCCCGGGGGCGGGCGACCCGACCCGCGCGACGAGCGCCGCTCCGACGATGCGTACCGTCGGCCCCACGCGGAACCGACCTGGCAGCGCGACCGGCCGGCGTCGCCGCGCCCCGACCCGGACCGCTGGCCGACCGGCGGCGAGGCGGACCGGCCCGGACGCCGGCCCGCACCGCCGGAGCGCACGCCCTCCCGGGAGACCGGCTGGCACCGACCCGGGCCCGACCACCCCCGCGACCGCGACCGGAGCCGCGACTGGGACCAGGGCCGGGACCAGGACCGCACCCGTGACCAGGGCCGGGACCGAAGCCGCGACCGGGAACAGGGTCGCGACTGGGACCAGGGCCGGGGCTGGGACGGCGACCGGGGTCGCGACCGGGACCGGCACGACGGCCACCGCGCCCGTCCCGAACGACCCGAGTACGGGTCTCGTCCCGTCTCCCCCGCGCCCACCTACGGCATGCCGCCCGTCTCACCCGCGCCCCTCTACGGCATGCCGTCCGTCTCACCCGCCCCCGATGCCGGCTACGGCACCCCGCCCGTCTCCCCGGCCCCCCGCCCCGGTTACGGCACCCGTCCGGTCTCGCCCGCACCCCGGTCGGAGCGGCCCGAGCCGGGCTGGATGCCGGAACCGGAGGAGCAGGCCCCGCCGCGCCGGGCCGAGCGACCCGCCGCCGGGTACGACCGGCCGACTCCCAGAGCCGAGCGGCGCTCCCCGGAGGACGGCCGCCCGCAGCACCAGTGGAGCCCGCACCCCCAGGACATTCCGGCGACCCAGCGCCCCCGGCCGGACCAGGGTGACCCACGTCGACCGGCCGCCTCCGCCGAGCAGTGGTACCCGACCGACCGGTGGGGCGCGGGCCGGCAGCAGCCACCGGGACCTGCTCCGGCGCGTCCCGAGCACCCCGATCGACGGCAGCCGGCACCGGAGCCGCACCGCGAGGCGGGCCCGCGACCGGCCGCCCGGGGTGACGAGGGACTGCCCTGGCCGGCGCCCGGCCCGATCCGGCCCGACCTGTTCCGTCGCCCGGAGCAGCGCCGCTCGACGGACCAGGGCGACGCCGGCACCGGGCAGAACGACGCTCCGCCGCGCTACACCTCCCGCCCGGCAGAGCCGGGCCCTCCCTCCTGGCAGGACGGACGTCCACCGGTACCCCAGGACCGCCGTGACCCGGGTCGCCCCGCCGCCCCCTCGGAGCCGCGCGAGGCCGGCCGGCCCACCGAGCCGCGCGAAGCCGGCCGGCCCTCCATCCCGGTGGAGCCCCGGGACTGGGCCCGTTCGGCGCGGCCCGCCGAGCCCCGCGAGTGGAGCCGGCCGCCCACGCCCCCGGAGCCGACCGAGCGGCCCCACTCGATCTACGAGCGGCCCCGACCGGCCACATCCGGCCCGCAGAACCAGCCCCGCACGGGTACGCCCGCGAGCCCGCGTCAGCCCCTCCGAGCCGCCGACGCCGCACCGCCACGCGGGCCGGTCCCACCGCACGAGCCCCAGCCACCACGCGACGCCACCCCGCCCCGCGAGACGGTGTCCTGGCACGAGACGGTGTCGCCGCGCGAGACGGTGTCGGCCCGGGAGTCGGCAGCTCCGCAGGAGTCGGCGCCGCCGCAGGAGATGGCGCGGCGGCACGACGTCGTGCCGCCGCGTGAGTCGGAGGCGCCCCGAGCGGGGGCAGCCGCCCTGCACGAGACCAGGCCGGCCCGGGAGACCACGCCGATCGAGGACGTCGACCCCTCGTCGGCGCCCGTGTCCCCGGCGGCCCGGCTGCGCATGGAGTTCCTGCCCGGCCCGGTCACCCCGGCGCCGTACCCGACCCGTCCCGAGCCGCTGTCGGACGCCGCTCCGCCGGCTGGTACCACCCCGCCGGTCGACGCCGCCCCGCCAGCCGACGCCGCGCCGCGTGCGGAGGAGGCCGCGACCGGACACCGCGGGGACGAGATCCCCCTGGTCCGTCGGCCCGACGCCGGTGCCGATCCGGTGCCGACGCCCGCCGCGACACCTGTCGACGATGACTGTCGAGCTGAATCGGATACGACATCGCCGGCTGACTCGGTAACGACATCAGCTCGACAGTGGACGGCTCCCCTCTCCACCGACCCGGCACCCAAGTCGTCGGAGGAGCACCCGGCGGAGGCCGAGCCCCGGGAGCAGCACGGCGCTGACGCCAGCTCCACCGGGCCAGACCCCCGTGACGCCGACGTGCCGACGGCCGAGGAACCGCCCGACGCACCCGCATCGCGGCCGGCGGACACCTGGGCCGTCGCCCCGGACCTGCCCCGGCCGTACGTTCCCCCGCCGACCGAGCCCGCGCGGCCCGAGCCCGCGCGGCCCGAGCCGGCACCGGCGGATTGGCCCGGGTCCGAGCCGTCCGCGCTGGGCGGCGCGGATGCCTGGTTCCGTCCCAAGCGACCGGTCGTCGCCGAGTTGGCGGCAGCGCGACCGGACGGTCCGCCGGAGCCGGGTACCCCTGCGGTCGAGACGGCCGAGCGGTCCGCCCCGGCAGCCGGCGACGGCCCTGCGGACAGCGGCGGCGATCCGGACCACGGGATGCCCGCCGGCGCCGACGAGGCCGGCTCGGTCCTCTCGCCGCACGTCACCGACGCAGCGCCGATCTCCGCACCGCCGGCGCCTCCGGTCGATACCGCAGCCGACCAGCGCGCCGTCCCGGCAGAACAGCTCGGAGCCCCGGCCGTCGAGCCGGTCGAATCCGTGCCGGCTCGACCGGTCAGCGCGCCTCCGGCCGAGTCCCGCCCCGCCTCACCGGCTGCTGAGCCCGGCACCGTGCCACCGGTCGACGCGGCCCCACCACCGGTCGACGCGGCCCCACCACCGGTCGACGCGGCCCCGCTGCCACCCCACCAGCCGGTGTCCGCACCACCGGCCCGCCCGGTCTCTGCCGCACCGGCACCACACATCTCCTCGCCACCGGTGGACACGGTTCCGGCAGCGCCGACCGCCCCGGTCTCCGCACCACCGGCGACCCCGGTCTCCGCACCACCGGCGGCCCCGGTTGCGGCGCCACCGGCCCCGATCTCGGCAGCGCCAGCAGCACCGATCTCCGCGCCACCGGCGGCAGCGGTTTCCGCTCTCCCGGCACCGGCAGCAGCCCCGGTCTCCGCGCCACCGGCGACGCCGGTGTCCTCGCCACCCGCAGCGCCGATCTCAGCGCCGCCAGCGCGTCCGGTCTCCGGGCTCCCGGCCGATCACGACAGCCCGGAGACCCAGCCGGACAGCCGCGTGCTCGGTACGCTCCCACCGGCTCCGGTTTCCGCACCGCCAGCGCCCGCGCCATCGCCCCTCGCGCCGCCGGTCTCTGCCCCAGCGGCCTCTGCCCCACCAGCGCCCGCATCATCGCCCCTCGCGCCGCCAGTGTCTGCCCCACCGGTCTCCGCCCCACCGGTCTCCGCGCCGCCGGCCCTCACACCATCGGCCCCCGCACCATCGGTTCCGGCATCGCCAGCGCCCGCGTCGCGGACCGCCACGCCGCCAGCGCCCACGCCGCCGACGCCCGAGCAGCCGGCTCTCGCACCGCCGGACACCGCACCACTGGAGACCGCGCAGCCGGACAGCGCACTCCTGAAGAGCCCACAGCCGGACAGCGCGCAGCCGGCTCCGCCAGCGGTGGCTTCCGCGCCGCCCGCCCTCGCATCGCCGGCTGGCGGCCCGGTGCCGGAGTCCACCTCCGATCCCCGAAAGACCGAGGCCGGTTCGGGAGCCGGGGACGGCTCAGGAGCCAGCGCCAGGGCCGAGCACGGCTCCGGGGCCGGGGACGGTGCTGAGGCCGGGGACGGTGCCGGGTCGGGGGACCCGTCGGACGGCCGGAGCGGGCAAGCTGCCGCAAGGGTGGCCGGGAAGACCCCGGCGGCCCGGCCGGTCGACGTCCAGGGCGACCCGGAGCAGGCGCTGACCAGCTACCGCTGGGAGGTCGACCCCGAGACGCTCCGGGAGATCGTGGAGAGCCCGGACGACCTGCGGACGATCCGGCGACGGCTCACCGAGAAGCTGGGCGCGGCCATCGACAACCGGGCCCGCGCCCGGCTGCTCAGCCTGCGGGCGGTGGCGTCCCGGCTGATCGGGGAACTGGACGACGCCCTCGCCGACGGCCGGCTCGCGTTGACCTACGCGGAGGCGACCGGTGAGCTGCGCCGGACCGCGCTGGTGCAGGCGCGGCTGGCGAACGTGCTGCGCTGGCGCGGCGAGTTCGCCGAGGCCGACCGGCTCCTGGCCAGGGCGAACTCGCCGGAACTGCCCGACCGGCTGCGCGCCGCGTTGCACGAGCACGCCGGACGGTCCTGTTACGACCAGGGGCGGCTGATCGAGGCGTGCCACCACTTCGAGCGCGCGTTGGACCTGCGCGGTGACGGGGACGCCGACCTGTCGGCCCGGGTACGCCAGGCCCTGGACGCGGTGCAGCGACGGGCCGGGGACGGTGGTTTCGGGCCGTACCCCCGCAGCCGCGACGAACTCCTGGAGCGGCCGGTCCTGCCGGTGCCGGCGCGCGACGGCGACCGGGAGCGGTGGGGGTACGCCGATCCCGACGGCGACTTCGTCATCGCCCCGGAGTACGCGGCGGCGCAGCCGTTCCACGAGGAGTTGGCCTGGGTACGCCGGCCCGACTCGCCGGGGTGGACGCTGCTCGACCGGCACGGCGTACCCCGGTTCGAGTCCGCCTGGCCGGCGGTGCGGCCCTTCTCCGACGGGTTGGCCTGGGTCTCGCCCGACGGTGCCGGGGGCTGGCTGGCCGTCGACCCGGACGGGGAGGTGGTCGCGCACCAGGGCTTCGACGAGGTACGCCCGTACCGGGCCGGTCGGGCGGCGGTGCGCCGGGGCGCGGGCTGGGGCGCGGTGGACACCAACGGACGGGTCGTGGTGCCGACCCGGTACGGCGGCTTCGCCACGACGCTGAGCGACGGCCGGCGGGTCGCGGGCTTCACCGACGAGGGGCTGGCCGTGGTCGAGGTGAACGGTCGGCAGGGGGTGCTGGACCGGACCGGCCGGATGGTCGTCGAGCCGGCCCACCCGGTGCTGGTCATCCATCCGGTCGCGTTCCTGGTCGGTGACGGGGGCGGCCGGTGGGGCGCGCTCGACCGGCACGGCGAACCGCTGATCGACCTGGTGCACCGCGACCGCGACGAGGTGCTGGCCGAGATCGAGCGGCTGCTCACCGACGCCTCACCGGTCCTCTGACCGGCGGGCCGGCGGGAACGGCCGGCGCGGGCCGGCGGGGAACGGCCGGCGCGGGCGGGGCGTCAAGGTGAGCGGCGGCGGCACCGGAGTTAGGGTCGGGACCATGGAATTCCGACACCTTGGCCGCTCGGGCCTGCTGGTCAGCGAGATCTCGTACGGGAACTGGATCACCCACGGTTCCCAGGTCGAGGAGGAGGCGGCGGTCGCCTGCGTGCGGGCCGCCCTGGACACCGGTATCACCACCTTCGACACCGCCGACGTGTACGCCGGCACCCGCGCCGAGGAGGTGCTGGGCAAGGCCCTCGCCGGCGAGCGTCGCGCGGGGCTGGAGATCTTCACCAAGGTCTTCTGGCCCACCGGGCCGGGCCGCAACGACCGGGGCCTGTCCCGCAAGCACATCATGGAGTCGATCGACGGCTCCCTGCGCCGGCTGCGCACCGACTACGTGGACCTGTACCAGGCCCACCGGTACGACTACAGCACCCCGCTGGAGGAGACCATGTCGGCCTTCGCCGACATCGTCCACTCCGGCAAGGCGCACTACATCGGCGTCTCGGAGTGGAAGGCGTCGCAGCTGCGCGAGGCGCACGCGCTGGCCCGGGAGCTGCGCGTCCCGCTGGTCTCCAACCAGCCGCAGTACTCGATGCTGTGGCGGGTCATCGAGGCCGAGGTGGTGCCCGCCAGCGAGGAGCTGGGCATCGGGCAGATCGTCTGGTCGCCGATGGCGCAGGGCGTGCTCACCGGCAAGTACCTGCCGGGGCAGCCGCCGCCGGCCGGTTCCCGGGCCACCGACGAGAAGTCCGGCGCGGACTTCATCGCCAAGTGGCTGGACGACGAGGTGCTGACCCGGGTGCAGCGGCTCAAGCCGCTGGCCGAGCAGGCCGGGCTGACCATGGCCCAGCTCGCCGTCGCCTGGGTCCTGCAGAACCCGAACGTCTCCTCAGCGATCATCGGCGCCTCCCGCCCGGAGCAGGTGCACGACACCGTGAAGGCGGCCGGGGTGAAGCTCGACGCCGAGCTGCTCAAGGCGATCGACGAGATCGTCGACCCGGTCACCGAGCGGGACCCGGCGAAGACCGAGAGCCCGGCCCAGCGCCCGTGACCCACCGGCTCCGGGCCGGCGCGACCACCGCGCCGGCCCGGAGTCAGCTCTGCCAGAAGCGGATCAGGTCCAGCCCGGCGGCGTACAGCCAGGGCGGCAGGCCGAGCAGGTTCGCCACCGCGAAGACCGCGTCGAAGAACCAGCCGCCGATCCGCGGGTTCCACAGCAGCGCGAAGAGCAGGATGAACCCGTACGGGGCGAAGAGGTCGTACATCCGGCGCCACTGCGGGGTCAGCCACGGCTGGATCATGTTGCCGCCGTCCAGGCCGGGTACCGGCAGCAGGTTGAGCACGCTCGCGGTGAGCTGGAGGAACGCGAGCAGGGCCAGGCCGGCCCAGAACTCCACCGACCCACCGGTACCAGTGCCGATCCGCAGCGCCGCCACCAGGACCAGGGTGAACAGCACGTTGGTGGCCGGGCCGGCGAGGCTGACCAGGGTGTGCCGCAGCCGGCCGGGGATCGCGTGCCGGTCCACCCAGACCGCGCCGCCGGGCAGGCCGATCCCGCCGAGCAGCACCACCGCCACCGGCAGCACCACCGACAGCAGCGGATGGGTGTACCTGAACGGGTTCAGGGTGAGGTAGCCCCGGTGGGCGACGCTGCGGTCACCGGCCCGGAAGGCCACCACCGCGTGCGCGTACTCGTGCAGGCAGAGCGAGACCAGCCAGCCGGAGACCACGAAGAGGAACACGTCGACCCGGACGTTGCCGACCTGGTTCCAGGCCAGCGCCCCGCTGGTCACGAAGAGCGCGACCAGGGCGAGGAAGACCGGGCTCGGGCGGAACGCCGCCCGGGGCACGCCGAGCACCAGCGGCTCTCCCGGGCGGTCGTAGCCCATCAGTCGCCCGACTGCAGCAGACTCATCCGGTAGTCGACCCGGTCGTCCTCCAGCAGGATGACGGTGGTGACGCCGGACGCCGCGAGTTCCCGCCAGGTCTGGCCGATCCAGGACTCGGCGTCGGCCTGACTGCCGAACGACTCCGCCGGTCCGTCCACCGCCGCGCCGTCTGTGCCCTCGTACCGCCAGCTCCACGCCATGCCGCGTCTCCCCTCGCCGCTGAAGTCCCGCCGGGACGAACTCCGCCAGCGTAGTCGCCTTCCGGCGCACCGCACCCGGCGGTGGCCCGCCGGACACCGCCCGTCACGGGTTCCTGCGGCGGCAGCGGGGGTATGGAGCGGACACGACACACCGCGCGCGCCGCGCGGCCAGAACGACCACCGCGCGCGCCGCGCGGCCAGGATGACCGGTGCGGGAGGAGCGAGATGGTACGGCCGTTGCAGGAGATGGACACGGAGGAGCTGCGGAGGATCGCGGTACGGGGTGGCATCGAGGGGACCGAGGCGATGGACCGGGAGGAACTGGTCGACGCCCTGGTGGCGCGGCCCGGCGAGGGCGCCTGGCAGGAGGACCCGAAGCCGGCCGACGTGAACCCCAACGACTACCAGTACCACGGCCCCGAGCAGCGCTGACCTGGCCGCCGAAGCCCTCGCGAGGGCCCCGGGGCAGCACCTCCGCGCCGCCGTGGGTCCGGATGGCTCTAAGGTACGCACATGTCGGTTGACGGGTGGCACAAGGTCCTGGTGCTCGGCGGCGTCCGGTCGGGCAAGTCCGAGTTCGCCGAGTCCCTGGTCGGTGACGCGCCGACCGTCCGGTACCTGGCCACCTCGGCGCCGGGCGATCCGGAGGACATTGAGTGGGCGCAGCGCCTGGCCGCCCACCGCAGCCGCCGGCCGGGTAGCTGGCGGACGGAGGAGACCGCCGCCGATCCCCGCCGCCTGGCCGACGTGATCTCTTCGGCCGAGCCGCACGAGACGCTGCTCGTGGACGACCTGGGTGGCTGGGTGACGGTCCTGCTCGACCCGGCCCACCAGCCCGCCGACGACACCGCCACGATCACCGAGCTGGCCGGGGCGATCCGCGCCTGCCCGGCCCGGATCGTCCTGGTCAGCCCCGAGGTGGGGCTCTCCCTGGTGCCGACCACGCCGGTCGGCCGGGCCTTCACCGACGCGCTCGGCGCGGCCAACCGGGCCGTCGCCGACGCCTGCGACACGGTCGTCCTGGTCGTCGCCGGCCAGCCGTGCTGGCTCAAGCCGGCCGCCCCGCCCCGACCGGCGACCGTACCGACCCAGGGCGGTCCGGCCCAGACCGTCCCCGCCGGCGCGGTGCCGGACTCCACGACTCCCCCGGCCACTCCGCCGCCCCCCGCGCCGGAGCCCACCCCGGCGATCTCCACCGGGCCCGTCCCGGCGGCTGCCGCCGGGGCGAGCCGCCCGGCGTGGTCCGGGCCGACCGAGTCGCTGCCGGTGGTCACCGCCGGAACGGTCATCCAGCCGGGCATGGACCTGCCGATGCCCGACGACGTCGCCGGCCCGGAGGCGGTGCGGCGGCTGGCCACCCTGGACCTGCCCGGTACGGGTCTGGGCACCATGGAACGGCTGGTCAGTTTCGCCGCCGCGACGCAGGGCACCGCCACGCCCGTCCCCTGGGAGCGGGTACGGCTGCTGCTGCTCAACGGCGACCACGAGGGCGGCGCCGCCGCCGGTACCGTGCCCGGCGAGTCCGCCCGCCGGGCGCAGCAGGCCGAGGACGGCGCCGGCCTGCTGGGCCGGCTGGCCGACGGGACCGGGACGGCCATCCAGGTGGTCGACGTCCCGGCCGCCGGGGCGATCGAGCACGGGCCGGCGCTGACCGCCGAGACCGTCGAGGCCGCGCTGCGGTTCGGCTGGCAACTGGCCGAGGAGGCCGCCGAGGCCGGCGTCCACCTGCTGGTGCTGGGCTCGTGCGGCGGCGGCACCGACGCGGCAGCCGCCGCGGTGCTCGGGGCGACCGCCGGGGCGGAGCCGGCGGCGGTGCTGGGCCGGGTCGTCGACACCGACGGGCGCATCGACGACGCGGCGTGGATGCGCCGCTGCGCGGCGGTGCGCGACGCGCTGCACCGGACCCGCCGGACCTCGCGCGAGGCCAAGGACGTGCTGGCCGAACTGGGCGGCGGGGACATCGCCGTCGCCACCGGCGTCCTGCTCGGGGCGACCGCGCGCCGGCTGCCGGTCCTGCTGGACGGGCCGGTCGGGCTGGCCGCCGCGATGGTCAGCCGGGACCTGGCCGGGCAGGCCCGGCACTGGTGCCTGCTCACCGACACCGGCGGCCACCCGGCGGTCCGGCTCGCCGCCGACGTGCTCGGTCTCAGCCCGCTGGTCGACCTGCGGCTCGACCTCGGGGAGGGCGCCAACGCGCTGACCGTGCTGCCGATGCTGCGCTCGGTGCTCTCCGTCGCCACCGGCCTGCCGGCCCGCCCGACCCCCGGCACCACCCCGGACCCCG
>NZ_LRQV01000069.1 GCF_001567585.1 Micromonospora rosaria | reverse complement strand
GAGAGAATGTCTCAACTCCTCACCGTTGCAACCACCGCTTGAGACCGCCAGAGGGGCCACTCGGCTCCAAGATCTATCAGGGGCAGGACTCGGACGGACGGCCAAAAGGGCATAAGTGGCCGACCGGTGACGTCCGCCGTGCCGTACCTGGAGATGTCGGGCTGAGGCCGGAGACGGTGCGGGCCGAGTCCGACCCGGACCCGGCCCACACCGTCAGCGGATCAGCGCTCGACCTCACCGGCGATGAACGCCTCGACGGCGGCGTGCGCGTCGTGGTCGGCGTACTGCACCGGCGGGGACTTCATGAAGTACGACGAGGCCGACAGGATCGGGCCGCCGATCTTCCGGTCCAGGGCGATCTTCGCGGCGCGGACCGCGTCGATGATCACGCCGGCCGAGTTCGGGGAGTCCCACACCTCGAGCTTCAGCTCGGCGTTGAGCGGGGTGTCACCGAAGGAGCGGCCCTCCAGGCGGATGTACGCCCACTTGCGGTCGTCCAGCCACGGCACGTGGTCCGACGGGCCGATGTGCACGTCGCTCTTGGCCATCTCGTGCGGCACCTGGGAGGTCACCGACTGGGTCTTCGAGATCTTCTTCGAGACCAGGCGGTTGCGCTCCAGCATGTTCATGAAGTCCATGTTGCCGCCGAAGTTGAGCTGGTACGTGCGCAGCAGCTCGACACCCCGGTCCTCGAAGAGCTTCGCCAGGGCGCGGTGCACGATCGTCGCCCCGACCTGGCTCTTGATGTCGTCGCCGACGATCGGCAGCCCGGCGTCGGTGAACTTCTGCGCCCACTCCGGGTCGGAGGCGATGAAGACCGGCAGGGCGTTGACGAAGGCGCAGCCCGCGTCGATCGCCGCCTGGGCGTAGAACTTGTCGGCCTGCTCGGAACCGACCGGCAGGTAGGAGACGACCACGTCGACCTGGGCGTCGCGCAGCGCCTGCGCCACGTCGACCGGCTCGGCGCCGGACTCCTGGACGATCTCCCGGTAGTACTGGCCCAGACCGTCGAAGGTCGGGCCGCGCTGCACCGTGACGCCGGTCGGCGGTACGTCGCAGAGCTTGATGGTGTTGTTCTCGCTGGCGACGATCGCCTCCGCGAGGTCCATGCCCACCTTCTTGGCGTCCACGTCGAACGCCGCCACGAACTCCACGTCCGAGACGTGGTAGTCGCCGAAGGTGACGTGCATGAGACCCGGGACGCGGTCGTTCGGGTCGGCGTTCCGGTAGTACTCCACGCCCTGGACCAGGGACGAGGCGCAGTTACCCACACCGACGATGGCGACGCGGACGGAGCCCATAGCGTCTGCCTCCTTCTTCTTCATCACGGCCGCTCTGTCCTGGACTCTCCAGGCGGGGGCGGGCTGGTGTCATCTCGTGGGCCGCCGGCCGTCCCGGTGTGCGGGGCGGCCGGGGCGCGGCCGGAGCGCTCGTTGGCGATGAGCTCCTCCAGCCAGCGGACCTCGCGCTCACAGGCCTCCAGGCCGTGACGCTGCAGCTCCAGGGTGTACGCGTCGAGGCGTTCGGCCGCCCGGCCGAGCACGTCGCGAAGGCCCTCGCGGCGTTCCTCGACCTTGCGTCGCCGACCCTCCAGGATCCGGAGCCGGGTGGCCCGGTCGGTGCGGGCGAAGAACGCGAAGTGCACGCCGAATCCCGTGTCGTCGTACGTCTCGGGACCGGCCTGCCCGATGAGCTCGGCGAACCGTTCCTTGCCCTCCGCAGTGATCTTGTAGACCACCCGACCACGTCGGCTGGTCAGCGCGGGCACCTCCGGATCGGTCGCGGGCGTCTCGTCGGCCTCGGTGATCAGTCCCGCCGCCTGCAACCGCCGCAGCGTCGGGTAGAGCGACCCGTAGCTGATGGCCGCCCGGATGGCCCCCAGCTTGGCGGTGAGCTCCTTGCGCAGCTCGTAGCCGTGCATCGGGGCCTCCTGGAGGAGACCCAGGATGGCGAGTTCGAGCACTGACCACCCCTCACTCACCACGATGTATCGGACCGATACATCGCACGGTAGCGGCTCGCCGGGACGAGGGCAAACCCCCGATTTCGGCGTGCCGCCCTCACGGATCGTGACGGCGGTCGCCTCGCCGTCGGAGACCGCGTACCCTTTGCCGCATGCGTGGGTCTCGCCAGGTGGTCGACTACTCGCTCCAGAAGCGGGCGGTGCTGCGTGAGCTCCTCGCCGGCCGGGTCGGCACGTACGACGTCTGTGACGCCTCGCCGTATCTGAAGAACGCCGCGCGATTCCATGGTGAGCCCACCGAGGAGCGCTGCCCGATCTGCCGTAGCGAGAATCTGACCCACGTCCACTACATTTACGGCGACGAGCTCAAGCAGTCCGCCGGCCAGGCCCGGACCCGGGCCGAGTTGCCCGCCCTGGCGATGACGCTGCGTGAGTTCCAGGTCTTCGTGGTGGAGGTGTGCCTCGGTTGTGACTGGAACCATCTCGTCGAGCAGTACCTGCTCGGCCGGGACGGGCCGGCCGACGGCGCGGAGGACGGGTCGGAGCAGGACACGGTGGGCGGCTCGGTGGTCCCCGGCGCGGGCACCGACCCGGCCCCTCGGCGAAGGCGAGAGGCGCAACGGTGAAGCTGGCTGACTCGATCGGCTCCGGCGGCCTGACCGGCGGACGGAGTGGTCGACAGCTCCTTGACGCAATTGGTCCCGTTATTTCGGAAACACCCCCCTCGCCCCGGCGGCTGCCGGCCGTGGTGACAGGTGTTTCAACTCACGGCAACCCGGTGGCGGCGTTCCCACGCCCCACCGCGACCGGCAGGGTGTGAGGAATGAACTCGTACGGCGATCCCAGTTCCCCATACGGGCGGGCGCAGTTTCCCGACGCGGACGACGCGTACCGCCCGCAGGGGGGCGGCAGGTCACCTGTGCAGGACGGTACGGCGTCGGCCGGGCGGGCTTCGGTGGCGCCCCGGGCCGCCGCCGGCGGTCGTGCCTCGGTGGGCGGGTCCGCGCCGGTGCCGCGTGGCGCCGCCGCCCCGCCGTCCGGTAGCGCGTCGGTGGGCCGGGCCGGGCCGGGCCGGGCCTCGGTGCCGGTCTCGCCCGCCGGCGGTGTGCCGCCGGCCGGGCGCTCCGGTCGGGCCTCGGTGCCGGTCTCCCCGGCACCCGGTGCCGGGACGGCCGGCCGGGCCAGCGTCGGTGGCGGGCAGGCGGGTCGGGCGAGCGTCGGTTCCCCCGGCCGGGCCAGCGTCGGTACCGGCGCGGGTCGGGCGAGCGTCGGTTCGGCGGCGGTGGGCGGAGCCGCCGTCGGCTCCGCCGGCCGGGCCTCGGTGGCGCGGGCCGCGGTCTCCCCGGTCTCCGGTGGCCCGGGTGGGCCCGGTGGCCCCGGGGGGCCGAACGGCCCCGGCCGGGGTGGCCGGCGCGGCGCGGGTGACGGTGACCCGGCGGCGGCGCGGCGGGCGAAGAAGCGGAAACGGATCAACATCCTGATCGCCAGCTTCGCGGTCTTCATCATGCTGGCCGGGCTCGGCGTGGTGGGCTTCACCTACTACTCGACCACGGTGGTGCTCCCCAACGAGGTGCCGCTGCCGCTCGCGACGACCGTCTACGCCAGCGACAACAAGACCATCGTGGCGAAGCTCGGCAACGAGAACCGCACCATCGTCAACATCAAGGACATCCCGGAGCACGTGCAGCACGCGGTGGCCGCCGCCGAGGACCGGAACTTCTACCGGCACTCCGGCGTGGACTACAAGGGCATCGCCCGCGCCGCGTGGAACAACCTCTCCGGCGGCAGCAAGCAGGGTGCCTCCACGATCACCCAGCAGTACGCCCGTAACGCGTTCGAGAACCTGCGGGACGACACGTACGCCCGGAAGGTGAAGGAGGCGATCCTCGCCTCCAAGCTGAACGACAGCATGACCAAGCCCGAGATCATGCAGCACTACCTGAACGTGATCTACTTCGGGCGCGGCGCGTACGGCATCGAGGCGGCGGCCGGCGCGTACTTCAAGAAGAAGGCCAAGGACCTCACCGTCGCCGAGGGCGCGGTGCTCGCCGCAGTGATCAAGCAGCCGGTGGCCAGCACGACCCACAAGGGTTTCGACCCGGCGGTCAACCTCCCCGAGGCCCAGGCCCGGTGGACCTACGTGCTGGACGGTATGCAGGCCGAGGGGTGGATCAGCGCCGCCGAGCGTCCCGCCGAGTACCCGAAGGTGCAGAAGCCGGCCAAGGACAACGGGTTCGGCGTCAAGACCCCCCGGGGTAACGTGATCAACTACGTTCGGGCCGAGCTGGAGCAGTGGGGCATCTGCACCAACAGCGGCGCGGAGGGGAAGCCGAACTGCGTCGACGAGCTGCGTGACGGCGGGTACCGGATCCGCACCACCATCGACCCGAAGATGCAGAGCGCCCTGGAGAAGGCCGCCCAGCCGGACCGCAAGGGCTCGGTCCTGGACGGCGAGCCGGAGAACCTCCAGTCCGCGGTGGTCTCCATCGACCCGCGCAACGGCCGGGTGCTCGCCTACTACGGCGGTGACGACGGCACCGGCCACGACTACGCCGGCAAGAACACCAACTCGAACGGCGACATCATCGGCGGTCACCCGCCGGGCTCGTCGTTCAAGGTCTACACCCTGGCCGCCGCGGTGGACGCCGGCATCTCGGTCAAGTCCCGCTGGGACGCCACCCCGTTCAAGCCCGACGGGTACGACACCCAGATCCAGAACGCGAACCGGGGCGCCGGTATCTGCGGCAAGAACTGCACCCTGGAGGTCTCCACCGTCGAGTCGTACAACGTGCCGTTCTTCCACCTGACCGAGAAGATCGGCTCGGACAAGGTCGTCAACATGGCCCGCCAGGCCGGCGTCGGCACCATGTGGACCGTTGACCCTCCGAAGCCGTACGACCTGATGAAGAACAAGCCCGAGGATCTCGCCCCGAAGCGGTTCGACCGGGTCGTCGGGTACGGGCAGTTCCCCGTGACCGTGCTGGACCACGCCAACGGCCTGGCCACCCTGGCCAGCGGTGGCGTCTACAACAAGGCGCACTTCGTGCTGTCGGTGGAGCGGCAGAACAAGGACACCGGCAAGTGGGAGAAGGTCACCGGCACCGGGGAGAAGCTCGACCCGGAGCGGCGGATCCGCAAGGACGTCGCCGACGAGGTGACCGCGGTGCTCAAGGAGATCCACCAGCGCAGCAGCAACGGCCGGCTGGACAACCGGCAGGCCGCCGCCAAGACCGGTACCTGGGAGTGGAACGGCACCAGCAAGAACGCGCACGCCTGGATGGTCGGCTACACGCCGCAACTGGCCACGGCGGTCTGGATCGGCAGCCGGGACCCGGAAAAGCCCACCATCGTCGACAGGAACCGCGCCAACATCGGTGGTGGCAGCATCCCGGCCAAGCTGTTCAAGCGGTACATGGACGACGCGCTGAAGGGCAAGGACGCCGAGCCGCTGCCGAGCATCACCGGCATGGGTGACCAGGAGGCCGGCAACGGCGAAGCGCCGCCCCCACCGCCGCCCCCGCCGACCAACCCCGAGACGCCCGACAACCCCAACTGCAACCCGCTCACCGACGTCTTCTGCCGGGGCGGCGGGAACAACGGCGGCGGGAACAACGGCGGGGGCAACCCCGGCGACGGGGGGAACAACCCCGGCGGGGGTGGTCCCGGCCCCGGCGGGAACAACCCACCGGATCCCGGCCGGTTCCTCCCGGGCGGACCGACCAGAGGTAGCGACCAGGATTGATCTCACCGTCGGCGGCCGGAGAACTCCGGCCGCCGACGGCGTTCTCCGCCCGATGACCTTCTGTCGTGGTTGTCGATACGGCAGGATGACTGGTCATGAGCACCCAGCCCACGGCAGGCGTCGATGACGAGTCCGCGACGCGCGACCACCCGTCCCGCTCCGACGGTTTCGTCCACGGCCTCTCCCAGGTGATCGGCGGACCGCTCGGCGACCACGCGACGTCGCTCGACCGTCCGGCCCGCGCCGAGCAGCGGTTCTGGACGGTGGCCCGGGTCGTGCTCGCCCTGGTCTGCCTGACCCTCGTCCTGCACTGGGTGCAGAAGTCGCCCTGTCACAGCGGCGCCTGGCAGAACAACGTGCAGTACACCCGGTTCTGCTACTCCGACGTGCTGGCGCTCTACTACGCCGAGGGGCTCAACGAGGGCAAGGTTCCCTACCGGGACCACCCGGTCGAGTACCCGGTGCTCACCGGCGCCTTCATGGGCGTGCTCGGCCTGCCGGTGTACTACCTCGGGCGGGACAACCCGGAGATCAACCAGGGGCAGTGGGCGTACAACGCGAACGCCCTGGTGCTCAGCGCGCTCGCGGTGGCCACCGTCGCGGTGATCCTCTCCCTGCGCCGCCGACGACCCTGGGACGCAGCGCTCTTCGCGCTCTCACCCGCCCTGCTGCTCACCGCCACCGTCAACTGGGACCTGCTCGCGATCGGGCTGGCCGCCTTCGGCGTGCTCGCCTGGGCGCGGCGGAAACCGGTGGTCGCCGGGGTCGTGCTGGGCCTGGCCGGCGCGGCCAAGATGTTCCCCATTTTCATCCTCGGCCCGATCCTGGTGCTCGGCCTGCGCTCCGGGCGGGTCCGGGCCGCGCTGACCGCCCTCGGTACCGGCCTGGCCACCCTGGTCGCGGTGAACCTGCCGGTGGCGTTGCTCTATCCGGACGGCTGGGGCCGGTTCTTCGAGCTGAACAGCACCCGGCCGATCGACTGGGGCACCCTCTGGTACATCGGCCGGTACCTGGACGGCCGGGTCAACCTGGGCGGCCCGGGGTCGATGGGGCCGTTCGAGTGGCTCAGCGCCAACGTCCACACCCTCAACTACCTCTCGTACGCCCTCTTCGGCCTGGCCTGCCTCGGCGTGGCGGTGCTGGCCGTGCGGGCGCCCGTGCGGCCCCGGTTGGCCCCGCTCGCCTTCCTCGTCGTCGCCGCCTTCCTGCTCACCAGCAAGGTCTGGTCGCAGCAGTTCGTGCTCTGGCTGCTGCCGCTGCTGGTGCTGGCCCGGCCGAAGTGGGGTGCCTTCCTCGCCTGGCAGCTCGCCGAGGTCGGCTACTTCGTCGCCTTCTACGGCGAACTGCTCGGCACCTCCACCGGCACGCCCGTCTTCCCCGAGGGTGTCTTCGTGCTCGCCGCGTCGCTGCGCTGGGTCACGGTCCTGGTGCTCTGCATCATGATCATCCGGGAGGTCCTCAACCCCGAGCTGGACGCCGTCCGGAAGAACTACCCGGACGATCCGGACGGCGGTCCACTCGACGGGGCCAAGGACGCACCCTGGGTGGCCCGGTGGCGTCGGTCCACGCCGCCCGCCGAGCGGCCACAGGAACCGGTGCCGGCCTGACCGGAGACGGCGGTGTGCCGCGGTGCCCATCGGGCGCCGCGGCACACCGCCGCGCCGCGAAGTTCATTCGATTCCGGTGATGTGGGTGGTGGCTGTCACAGGCGGTAGACGACGGTGTCGCCAATCTCTTCCCGGGTGATGCCGAACTGTTCGACCGGCATGTCGACGGTGGCCTCCCAGGGCGTACCGGCGAGCTGGTCACGGACCAGCACGACGTTGTTGACGCCGAGGGTGCGCAGGTAGTCGACGCTGACCTGGTCCGGGAAGTTCAGCGTGACCCGCCGGACGTCCGCCAACTGGGCCGGGGTGAAGCCACTGCCCCCGTTGACCACGTCCTGGAACTTCGTGGTCGTCCAGATCATCACCGGCTGGTCGTGGTTCTGGCTGCTCGGCAGCACCAGCAACGGGCCGTCCACGGTCCGCAGTACGGCGGGTTGGGGCGGCACCACCGGATGCGGGGTGGTGTTCAGGCCCTCCACGATCACCAGGAGCAGCGGCAGCAGGGTGGCCAGTCGCAGCCACGGCCCCGGCCAGGACGGGATGCGCTGCGCGGCGAGTTCGCGGACCCGCTGGCAGAAGGCGGTGACCGCGCCGGCGGCGAGCAGGCCGAGCAGCAGTGTCGTCCAGAGCATCAGCCGCCCCGGCGTGCGCAGCCCGTTCCAGCCCGGCAGGTGCTCGAACAGCGGCGCATAGGTGTACGTGCCGTCGAAGAACCGCGTGCCCATCGCCAGGATCACGGTCACCAGTACCCCGGCCAGCAGGTACAGCCGGTGCCGCAGCCGCCAGACCGAGAAGAAGAGGCCGCCGGCGGCGAGCGCGTACAGCACGAAGCCCGGCAGCAGGGTCATCTCCGGCGGCCACGGCAGCGCCGCCCGCGCCCCCTCGTGCAGGGCGCCCCAGATCCGGGACTCGCCGGGCGCGGTGAAGAAGCCCGACAACGGCGGCGAGTAGATGTCGATGTCGCCGAGGGTCCGCTCCGCGTTCGGGTGCAGCTCCGCCACCATGAAGTACGGGATGGCCAGCAGCACGCCGACCGCCGCGAAGAGCAGCCCGCCGACCACGTCGGCGACGAGGAGCCGGGTACCGAACGGGCGCTTCACCGGCCGGATCAGGTACCGCCGCAGGAACCAGACGACCGCCGTGACCAGCACCGTGCCACCGAGGAAGTACGCGAACGGCAGCCCGATGCCGAAGCCGAGGCTGAGCTGCCACGCGGCGACCAGCCACCCGGCGTACACCCAGGCCTCGTGCCGCCGTCGGGGCCGGTACCCGTACCGCAACGACCAGCCGTGTCCCCGGGCCAGCATGGCCAGGGCCAGCGGGATGCCGCCGTTGGAGATCACGTGCAGGTGGCCGGCCTGGGCGAGCAGCCACGGCGCGTACGCGAAGCCGACCCCGGCCACCGCGCCGCCGATCCGGCCCGCACCGAGCTGCCGGGCCAGCGCGTACGCCCCCAGCGTGGCCAGCGCGTGGGCCAGCACGAACACGATGTTGTACCGGAGGATCGCCGCCTCCGGTCCGGTACCGATCATCCCGGCCGGCGCGTACCCGAGCAGGGTGTCCGAGAAGGCGAAGCTCCACGACTCGGGGAAGAACGCGTTGGCATGCCAGAGTTGACCCGGATTGGTCAGCAGGATGTGTCCCGACCAGGCCATCTGCCAGGCCTGGAGGCTCGGGTCCCAGTAGTCCTGAGGCAACGTGTGCAGCGGGTAGCGCAGCGTCGGCCAGGTCATCGCTACGGCGAGCGCCAGCGCCCCGACCACGGCCAGCGTCCACTCGTGGACCAGCAGGCGACCCACGGCCCGGACCGCCCGGCCCACCCGGGTGGGTACCGGCGCCGGGGCCGGCCCGAACGCCTCCCACCGTTCCGGCTCCGGCTTCTTCTCCCCGGCCGCCTTGCCGTCCTTGGCGTCTTCCTTGCTGCCCTTGGCGTCGTCCGCGCTGCCCTTGCCGTCCTTCGGGCCCGCCGTGCCGTCCTTGACGCCGGCCGTGCCGTCCCCGGTGGCCGTGCTGTCCTTGCCCGCCGTGGTGTTCCCCGCGGCCGTGCTGGCCTTGCTGTCCTCGGCCGCCGTGCCGGCCGCGCTCGTCGGGGCCACGGTCGGACCGTCCTTGGCCGTGCTGTCCCCGGCGGTGCTCGTGCTTCCCCCGGCGGTGCTCGTGGCCCCCGTCGCCTTGCCGCCACCAGCAGCGCTCGGGTCGGCCCCACCGGTGCCCTTGTCGGTCGCTGCCTTGTCGATCGCTGCCGTGTCGGGCGTGGCCGTGTCGGCTCCTGCGGTGGTCTTACTGTCCCCGGCGGTGACCGTGTCGGCTCCGGCCTCGTCACCCCCGGCAGTGGCCTGGCCGGCTCCGGCCTTCCCGTCCGGGGCGGCCGGCTGATCGGCCGTACCCGGCTTGCCCGACGCGACGGGAGCGCTCGACGTGCCCGCCTCGGCAGGCTTGTTCGGCGTGGCAGGAGTGTTCGGCGTACCCGGGTTGCTCGGTGCGCCGGGATCAGTCTGCCTGCCGGGCCCGACCGGCGTACCGGTGCTGTCGGCCCGGTCGCTGGGCGTCGTCGGCTTTCCGGGCTCGGTGTCTGTGGCGGGACGGTGGCCGCCCGTCGCGTCGGACTGCTCGGTGGTCATGCGGTCGGAGCCTCCGCGCCCAGTTGGTCCCGCAGGAAGGTGATGTCCTCGCCCTGCCGGTCCGCGCCGCCGGGGGTCTCCACGATGACCGGCGCACCGGCCGCCCGGATCACCGCGACCACCAGGTCCGGGTCGATCGTGCCGCCGGCGAGGTTGTCGTGCCGGTCCCGGCCGGAACCGAACGCGTCCTTCGAGTTGTTCGCGTGCACCAGGTCGATCCGCCCGGTGATCGCCTTGATCCGGTCCACCAGCCCGAGCAGTTCCTCGCCGCCGGCGTGCGCGTGACAGGTGTCCAGGCAGAAGCCCACCCCGTACTCGCCGATCGCGTCCCAGAGCCGGGCCAGCGCGTCGAGCCGCCGGGCGCAGGCGTTGTCCCCACCGGCGGTGTTCTCGATCAGGACGGGCACCTGGAACCCACCCGATTCGGCCGCGTACGCGAAGGTCTTGCGCCAGTTGTCGAAGCCGACCGCCAGGTCGTCACCGGCGTTGACGTGACCACCGTGCACGATCAGCCCCTTGGCGCCGATGGTTGCTGCCGCCGTGGCGTGCGCCAGCAGCAGCTTGCGGCTGGGGATGCGGATCCGGTTGTTGAGCGTGGCCACGTTGATCACGTACGGCGCGTGCACGTAGAGGTCGACATCGGCGGCCCGCAACCGTTCCGCGTCCGGTCGCGGCGCCGGAGCCTTCCAGCCCTGCGGGTCGGCGAGGAAGAACTGCACGGCCTCTGCGGCGCGGCTGGCCGCCTCCGCCAGTGGATCGGCCGGATCGACGTGGGCTCCGATGCGCATGCAGGCGAGCCTACGTCGCGTCACCCAGCCACGGGATGACGGCGGTGTCGGTTTCGGGTCGCGCGCCGGGCGGTTGTCCGGGGTGCGCGTCACCGGCGGGGCATGCCGTCGTTGAACGACGAGAGAGATCGATGTCGGCTGCGCCAGCCGACTCGGGTGGCCGGCGCAGCCGCCTGGCCGTGGGGCCGCGCCACCGTGAGACGCGGGCCTCGAACCGACCAGAACGGGTCTACCAGAAAATTACCGCATTTACCCATCAAGGTGACGAGACCCGTTGTACCGTTGGATAACAACGCAATAAAGCTCCGCGGGGCGTCTTCGGTCCAACCTCATCGGTGTGGTCGTTCCTCCCCAGGTCCCACCCAAGGAATGCGGACGGGACGCCCCGCGGTCCCGTCGACAGGGGCCCGCCCGCACTTCGGTGCCGGAGGCGGGCCCCTGTCGCCGTCGGGCAGGCGACGCTCGGGCCGGTCCCCGACGGGCTGCCATGATCGGGCCTGCCGCCCCCCGGGGTGCCGGGTGCCGGGGGCCGGCGCGGGCGGGTCGCCGTCGCGGTCGGGGCTCGCTGGCGAGGGCCCGCCGGAGGAGCGTCGTGCGGGTCGGGCGGGCACCTCGGAGAGTGATCGTCCGCACCGGGTATCCTGGTCCGGTTGTCCGCGTCCGGTCAGGATCCCCTGGTCCCGGAGCGGGCCGCGACGCACGACCTCCTGCCACGGAAGGACCGTGGCCGCATAGCCCACAGGAGGTGAGCACGTCTTGCGTCATTACGAAGTCATGGTGATCCTCGACTCCAGCCTCGAGGAGCGCACCGTCGCCCCGTCGCTCGACACGTACCTGAACGTGATCCGGACCGCGGGTGGCTCGGTCGAGAAGACCGACGTCTGGGGCCGCCGGCGCCTCGCGTACGAGATCGACAAGAAGACCGAGGGCATCTACGCCGTCATCGACCTGCAGGCGACGCCGGCGGCGGTGGCCGAGCTGGACCGTCAGCTCCGGCTCAACGAGTCCGTGCTGCGCACCAAGGTCATCCGGCCGGAGATGCGCTAGCAGTCAATCCCGTTAACGCCCGGATCAGCCTCGTCGGCGCTGTCGTACGCCTCTGCGAGCCTGTACGACGAACTGACGAGTGCGCGAGGAGATGGTCATGGCAGGAGACACCACCATCACGGTCATCGGCAACCTGACCGATGACCCCGAGTTGCGGTTCACCCCCTCCGGGGCTGCGGTCGCCAAGTTCCGGGTCGCCTCGACGCCCCGGTTCATGGACCGCGCGTCGAACGAGTGGAAGGACGGCGAGCCGTTGTTCCTCTCGTGCACGGTCTGGCGGCAGGCCGCCGAGCACGTCGCCGAGTCGCTGCAGCGCGGCGCCCGGGTGATCGTGTCCGGCCGGCTCAAGCAGCGGTCGTACGAGACCCGCGAGGGTGAGAAGCGCACGGTCATCGAGCTGGAGGTCGACGAGATCGGCCCGTCGCTGCGCTACGCCACGGCGAAGGTGCAGAAGATGTCCCGCTCCGGCGGCGGTGGCGGCGGCTTCGGTGGTGGCGGTGGTGGCCAGGGTGGCGGCGGAGGCAACTTCGACGACCCCTGGGCCTCGGCTGCCCCGGCTCCCTCGCGCGGTGGTTCGGGCGGCGGCAACTTCGACGAGGAGCCCCCGTTCTAATGGCGCCGAGCGCCCGCGATCGCAAACCAGGAGCCCGAGCAATGGCCAAGGCCGCTGCACTTCGCAAACCGAAGAAGAAGGTGAACCCGCTCGACAAGGACGGGATCACGTACATCGACTACAAGGACACCGCGCTGCTGCGCAAGTTCATCTCCGACCGCGGCAAGATCCGCGCTCGGCGGGTGACCGGCGTGACCTCGCAGCAGCAGCGGCAGATCGCCCGTGCGGTCAAGAACGCCCGTGAGATGGCGCTCCTGCCGTACACGGCCACCACCCGCTGAGAGGAGGCACCGAAATGAAGATCATCCTGACCCAGGAGGTTTCCGGCCTCGGTGCCCCCGGCGATGTCGTCGAGGTCAAGAACGGCTACGGCCGTAACTACCTGCTTCCGCAGGGCTTCGCCATCGCCTGGACCAAGGGTGCGGAGAAGCAGGTCACGGTCATCAAGCGGGCCCGCGCGGCGCGCGAGATCCGCGACCTGGGCCACGCCACCGAGGTGAAGACCCAGCTCGAGGGTCTGAAGGTCACCCTGAAGGCCCGTGCCGGCGACGGCGGGCGGCTCTTCGGCTCGGTCACCCCGGCCGAGATCGTCGAGGCCGTCAAGGCCGCCGGTGGTCCGACCCTCGACCGGCGTCGGCTGGAGCTGGCCGGTCACATCAAGTCGACCGGCTCCTACCCGGTGCGGATCAAGCTGCACCCCGAGGTGACGGCCAAGTTCGACCTGAACGTCCAGCAGGGCTGACACCGAGCCGTACGACGACCGGGCCCGCACCCCACGGTGCGGGCCCGGTCGCGTCGGGGGGTGGAAACGGCGTCGGGATGGGCCGGGAGCCGGGATGGGCCGGGACAGGCCGAAGCCCCGCCGGTCCGGGCTGGTCCCGCTCGAACCGGACCGGCCTCCGCCGGTCCTCTGGTCAACCGATCGGCTGCCCGGTCACCACGCTGATCATCACCGTGGACAGGCCACCGCCCATCACCGCCGCGGCCAGCGCGATCGTCGCCGGACGCCAGGTCGTGCCGACCCGACGCAGCAACTCCGCGACCACCAGGCTGCTGGCCAGCGCCAGGCCGAAGCGCGGGGTGCCCGACACCAGCGAGCCGAACGCCTGCGACCGGGGCGAGGCGCAGCCACCACCGGTGATGTCCGTGACGCAGCCGGCCGGCGCCTGCCCGTCGAGGGTCAACAGCCACAGGAAGACCAGGAACGCCGGGACCAGGTAGCAGGCGACCGTGTAGACCAGCGGACGGAACGGCCCGGACTGGTCCGGGTCGAGCAGGTCCTCCTCGATCCGCCGCGACCACGACGGGGCCGCCGCCGCAGCGGCGCGCCGACCGGCCGCCGCCCGGGTCTGCCCCGCAGCGGCCCGCCGCCGGGGGATCGTGGCCGGCCGGGACGCGGGGTAGCCGACCACCGGCGACTGCGGCGCGGACGGCGGCGGCTCCGCCCAGCGGGGGTCGTCCCCCGACAGCCGGGTACCCGACCAGAAACCGGTGCCCCGCTCCGCCGACCCGACCCGGCCACCGTCGACCGACCGGGGCCGGACCGGATCCGCCCGGTCGTCACGGTCCCCGCGCTCACCACGATCCGCACCGGACCAGCCGCCGTCGACGCCGCCGGGGCGGGGCGGATCGTCCCAGCCACCACTGACCGGCGAACCGGTCCCGCTGGTGGGTGCCACCGTGAACTCGTCAGCCTCCGCCCAGCCGTCCGGGCCGGGCAGCCGTGCCCAGCGGTTCGCCGCCCGCCGCGCCAACTGGCCGGTGTCGTCGTCCAGGTCCCACCGGCCGGTGTCCGCCGCGTTCCACTGGCCGGTGTCGGTCAACCGGTCCCACTGGCCGGTGCTGTCGACACGGTCGTCGCCGGCCCCGGACCGCTGCCAGGTGTGCAGGCCGGACACGTCCCACGGGTCGACCGGCGGCTGGTCGGCCGGATCACCGGACGCCGCCCGCCGTCCCGTCCCGTCCCGGCCCGACTCCGCCGACCGCGACCGGCGCCCCGAACCCGGCCAGGTGCCCGACCCCGGCCAGGTCCCCGACGCCGACCGGGGCGTCGACCCGGACTCCGCCGTGGCCCGCCGGCTGCGCCGGCTCCGGCGGGGTGGCGCGGCCACGTCCTCGGCGGGGGCCGAGGGCTCGCCCCCCTCGGCGAAGGCCGGGGGCTCGCCCTCACCGGACTCCGTCAGGCCGCTCCAGACCACCTCGGGCCGCCGGGACGTCGCCCGGCGCGGACGGCTGCGCGGCGTTACCCCCGACACCGGGTCGTCCTCGGCGGACTCGGCCCGCCGGCTCCCGACGTACCCGTCCTGCTGGGGGCGGTCGAAGGTCCACTCCCGGGTGTGCTCGGAGCCCGTCGGCACCCCCGAGACCGGCTCGTCCCGCAGGGTCGGCTCGGCCGCCCGGCGTCGCCCGCCCACGGACCCGGTCGCCGGCCGCCGCCCATCCGGCTCCTCCGCCGCCCGGCGTCGCCCGCCCCGGGGGCGTACCGGCTCGTCGTCGGGGGCCGCCGCGTGCCGGCCACCGCCGTCGGCGCGCTCGACGCCGGACTCCAGCGCCCACCGGGGCAGGTACGCGTCGACCGGCTCGTCCTGGCCCCGCTCGATGGCCCGCCGCCGGCTCGGCGTGCGGTACCGTGCCGAGGCGTCGGCGGCATCCGAGGCGTCGGAGGCGGCCGGGCGCGGATCGCCGGAGCCGGCCCACCCAGCGATCGGCTCGCGGGGGCTGCCCTCCCCACGTCCCCAGTCCCGGTAGCTCACGGCCGGAGCGTGACCCTTCTCAACCGAAAGTGCAACCCGCTGTCCAGGTGTCGCCGTTGCAGGAATAGTACGGGACGATCCGGCCCCCGACCTGAGCGGAAAATCCTCGTCCACAGGGTGGGGATCGAGTTGCAACAGGTCACGGGCGTGCGTCGGCGAATTCCCCAACGGTTGTCCACAGGCTGTGCACACCCTGCGCACATCTAGGTGCCCGCTGTCCACAGGTTGTCCCGAGACTCGTCCACCGGCCATGTTGAGTCCCTGACCTCGGGTTCCGTATGGTTACCCCCCGGACCGGCCGTGCGATGGCCCCCGATCGAGCGGGCCGGTCGGTCGGAAGTTGCCACACCCCGGTGTCGAGCCGGGGACCGATCCGACGCTGCGGAGGGGGGACCCGTGTCGGTCACCGACGACATGCGGACGGAACCACGGGTCAACGGGCCGGCCCCGGCACAGCGCGAGGGCCAGTTCGAGAAGACGCCGCCCCAGGACATCGCCGCCGAGCAGTGCGTCCTCGGCGGCATGCTGCTGTCCAAGGACGCCGTCGCCGACGTGGTCGAGATCCTCAAGGCCACCGACTTCTACCGGCCGGTGCACGCCACCATCTTCGACACCATCCTGGAGATCTACGGCCGGGGCGAGCCGGCGGATGCGATCACCGTCGCCGCCGCCCTGGCCGACTCCGGCGACCTGGGCCGGATCGGTGGAGCGCCCTACCTGCACACCTGCATGGCAGCCGTGCCGACCGCCGCCAACGCCGGCTACTACGCCCGCATCGTCAGCGAACGCGCCGTGCTGCGGCGACTCGTCGAGGCCGGCACCCGCATCGTCCAGCTCGGCTACGGTACGGCCGCCGGGGGCAGCCGGGACGTCGACGACGTGGTGGACCTCGCCCAGCAGGCCGTCTACGACATCACCGAGAAGCGGGTCAGCGAGGACTTCGCCATCCTCGCCGACATGCTCCAGCCGACCCTGGACGAGATCGAGGCGGTCGGCGCCCAGGGCGGGGTGATGACCGGCGTGCCGACCGGCTTCACCGACCTGGACCGGCTCCTCAACGGCCTGCACCCCGGTCAGTTGATCATCGTGGCCGGCCGGCCCGGTCTGGGCAAGGCCCTCGCGCTCGACACGCCGCTGCCCACGCCCGACGGCTGGACCACGATGGGCGAGGTCGCCGTCGGGGACCGGCTGCTCGCCGCCGACGGGACCCCGACCACGGTCACCCACGCCTTCGCGGTCCGGCACGGCCGCCCCTGTTACGAGGTGGAGTTCTCCGACGGCAGCATCGTCGTGGCCGACGCCGAACACCTCTGGGTGACGAGCACCGTCCAGGACCGCCGCCCGGACCTGGTCCTGTCCGCCCCGGCCGGAAGCGGCAAGGCCGCCCTCGGCGCCGGGCTCCCGGTGGGCCCGGCGACTGCCCTGGTCGACGCCGAGGGCCACCACGAGTCGGTGGTCACCACCGCCGAGATCGCCGCGACCCTGCGGACCGCCGACGGCCGGCCCAACCACATGGTGCGTACCTGCGCTCCGCTCCAGCTTCCGGAGCGGAACCTCGTGGTGCCGCCGTACCTGCTGGGGGCCTGCCTCGGCGACGGTGCGGCCGGCGGGCGCATCCCCCCCGACTACCTGCGCGCCGCCGAGACGCAGCGGCGGGACCTGCTCGCCGGCCTGCTGGACACCGCCGGCGCGGTCGTCGCGACCGGGGAGGTGCGGTACGCCGGCACCACGCCCGAACTGGTCGAGGACGTCCGGGAACTGCTGGTCGGCCTCGGCTACCGGGCCACGCTCGACCTGCGGCCGGACGACCCGAAGCCGTACCGGCTGATCTTCGCCACCGGGGACGTCGTGTTCCGGGCGGACGGGAAGCGGGCGGCGCACGCCGCCACCGGCACCGCCCGGGGCCCCGCCGACGTCGACCCGGCGACCATCCGGCACGTCGTGGCCGTCCGCCCGGTGCCCAGCGTGCCGGTCCGCTGCGTCACCGTGGACAACCCCGACCACCTGTACCTGGCGGGCCGGGGCATGGTGCCGACGCACAACAGCACCGCCTCGATGGACTTCGCCCGCAACGCCGCCATCCGGGCCAACCAGGCCGCCGCGATCTTCTCGCTGGAGATGAGCAAGGTCGAGATCGTCATGCGGCTGCTCTCGGCCGAGGCGCGGGTGCCGCTGCACGTGCTGCGCAGCGGCCAGCTCTCCGACGACGACTGGACCAAGCTGGCCCGGTGCATGGGCGAGATCAGTGAGGCCCCGCTCTTCGTCGACGACACCCCGAGCATGAACCTGATGGAGATCCGGTCCAAGGCCCGGCGGCTCAAGCAGAAGCACGACCTCAAGATGATCGTGGTCGACTATCTCCAGCTGATGACCTCGCCGAAGCGGACGGAGAGCCGGCAGCAGGAGGTCGCGGACCTCTCCCGGGGGTTGAAGCTGCTGGCCAAGGAGGTCGAGTGCCCGGTCATCGCGGTCAGCCAGCTCAACCGTGGCCCCGAGCAGCGCACCGACAAGCGACCCCAATTGTCCGATTTGCGTGAATCTGGGTCGATCGAACAAGATGCTGACGTCGTCATTCTGCTACATCGGGACGACTATTACGACAAGGAATCCCCTCGGGCCGGGGAGGCGGATTTTATTGTTGCAAAACACAGAAATGGTCCGACTGATTCCATAACTGTGGCGGCACAGCTTCACCTGTCTCGTTTTGTGGACATGGCGATCGTGTGAGTGAGGTGCTGGATTAGCAAGCTTTCGGAGCATCAGAAACAAGAGGTGGTGAGTCGGGCTTCAAATGGTGAAAGTCTGACGGCGATTGCGCAGGAACATGGGGTGACCCGTCAAGCCATTCGGGGCATCCTTCGTCGTCGTGGGGTGCCGGCTCGAACGGTTGGAAAGCTGACGGTAGAGCAGCGTTCAGAACTTGCTCAGGAGTATCTGCGGGGCGCTACGTTGGCCCAAATCTCCGCGCGCTACGGTATCAGCGACGCGTCCGTCCGGAGCTTGGTGACTCGGCGCGGCGTGCCGCTGCGTCGGAGATTCATACCCTCCGTGAGGAGGCATTCGATGACCTCACCCCCGACGCCTGCTACTGGATCGGGTTTCTGTTCGCAGATGGCTCCATTTTCTATCGAGAAGGACACAAGCCTCAGCTCTCCGTCGGGCTGGCCGAGCGGGACCGCGATCAACTCGTAGCTCTCCGCACCTTCCTGGGGTCCACGAGTAGCATCTCGGGCACGAACTATCTGCGCAATTCCTGCCAGTTCTCGGTACGGTCCTTTAAACTATGTGACCGTCTGATCGCCCTAGGGCGTTACGGAGACCACGTGGATTCTGCTTTGGTGGAATCCCGCGACTTCTGGCGTGGGGTTTTTGACGGGGACGGGTCGTTGGGCATCTACAAGCGCCCCAAGAACCCTTCGCTGTCCTTTCCTCAGTTCAGGCTCGTAGGTCGCCGAATCCTGCTCGAGTATTTTCTGACGTTCTTTAAAGAGCGCGGCGTCCGTGGCTTGTCGGTGCGGCCGCACAAATCGATCTTCGTGGTCGGAACCACCTGCGGGCCGGCGGTGAAAATCACTTCACTGCTCTACGCCGACGCCGCCACGTCCCTTCGCCGGAAGGCGGAGATGGCCGCTCGGATAATTGTTGATCGAACTGCTCGCTTGGCATAGCTGGGTGCAAGCGCCCTGCATGGGCATTGGTGTGGACGCTCCGGCGATCGGGCCGGTGGGGTGCCGGCCCGATCGCGGCGAGGCTCAGCCGAACATCTCGTCGAGGAAGCCCTTGTGCTTCTTCCGCCGGTAGTGGCCGTGGTAGCCGTAGTGCTGCTGCCCGTGCCCGCCGTACGCGGGGGCCGGCGGGTACCCGTGGGCGGGTGCCGGCGGGTAGCCGTGCGCCGGGGGCGGCGGGGGTACGGCACCGTGGCCGGGCTGGTGGTGCTGCGGGTGGACGCCGTGGGCCGGCGGGGGTGGCGGCGGGGGCGGGTACCCGCCCGGCGCGGTCGGCTGCTGCGGCGCGGCGGCACCCTGCTGCCGGTTCCAGTTCGCCTCCGCCTCGAACAGCTTCTCCAGCTCGCCGCGGTCGAGGAAGATCCCCCGGCATTCGCCGCACTGGTCGATGACGACTCCGCTGCGCTCGTACTGGCGCATTTCTCCGTGGCACTTGGGACAGGTGAGCATGAACCGAAGGTACCCGCTCGGGTCACCTGTTCGCCGCCAGCGCGTCGGTCACCTCGCCGTCGGAGACCTCGTGGAAGTCCGTGTAGTAGGTGCTGACCGCGCCGAAGTCCGGTGGCCGCTGGGCGCAGACCAGTTCGTCGGACTCGGTCGCCAGCAGGTCGCACGCCTCCACCGAGCCGACCGGCACCGCGACGACGACCCGCCGCGCGCCCAGCCGGCGGGCCACCGCGACGGCGGCGCGGGCGGTGGCGCCGGTGGCGAGGCCGTCGTCGACGACGACGGCGGTCCGGCCGGCCAGGTCCAGCGGCGGCCGGTCGGACCGGTACAGCCGTTCGCGGCGGTCCAGTTCGGCCTGTTCGCGCTGGCTGACGTCGGTGACGTCGGCCGGGTCGAGCCCTGCCGCCACCTGCTCGTTGAGCACCTGTACCCCGCCGGGGCCGAGCGCCCCGAAGGCCACCTCCGGGGCCCACGGCATGCCGAGCTTGCGGACCACCAGGATGTCGAGCGGGGCACCGAGCCGGTCGGCGACCACCCGGGCCACCGGCACCCCGCCCCGGACCAGCCCGAGCACGATGACGTCCGGTTGGCCGGCCAGCCCGGAGAGCTGTTCGGCGAGGACGGCGCCGGCCTCGGCCCGGTTGCGGTAGGTCGTCATGTTCTCAGGTCTACGCCCTGCCGCCGTGCCGTGCCAGCCGGTTGCGGGAAAGAGCCCGCCGGCCGGTCCGTGGTCAGGGTGGGGGCCCAGGCCAGCAGGGCGAGCGGGTACAGCAGGTACCCGAAACGGGTGGAGGGCATCAGGGCGATCGCGGTGAGCAGGCCGTACCCGCAGATTAGGGCGGTGGCGGCGGCGGTGCGGGGCGGGTGGCGGACGAGGTGGACGGCGATCGCCAGGCCGGCGGCGAGCAGGAGCGCGGCGGCGACCGCACGCCCGGCGGGCAGCGCGGCGGCGATCAGGTACCCGGGGAAGGGCGACTGCGCGGGGCTGGTGACCAGGCCGTGGCCGAGAGGGAAGCGGAGCACGTTCTCCACCAGGGCGGCCCGGTCGACCAGCAGTACGGGCAGCAGGGCGAGCGCCGGCAGGCCGAGCGCCCCGGCGGCGACCCGCAGGCCGGCGCGGCGGGTGGCGCCCCAGAAGATCAGGACGAGGGCGATCGGCCAGGCGAGCAGTTTCAGCGCGCCGGCCACGCCGACCGCGACGCCGGCCGCGCCGGGGCGGCCGGCGCCGGCGAGGGTCAGCGCGAGCAGGCAGAACGCGAGGACGGGCAGGTCGTCGCCGCCGGTGGCGAGGGTGAGGGCGCAGATCGGCAGGACGGTCGCCACCTGCACCGCGCGCAGCAGGAGGTTGGCCGGGTGCCCGGTGCGGCCGGTGGGGCGGCCGGGTCGCCACAATGCCCGGACGGCCAGCGCGAGGGCGGCGACGGTGGCCAGGGCGAACCAGATCCGGGCGTCGGTCCACCAGGCCTCGACGGCCGCCCGGGGCAGCCCGAACAGGGCCATTCCCGGCTGGTACGGGGTGTAGCCGAGCAGTCGTTCGTCGGCGGGGAGCGCCGCGATGGCCTCCCGGGTCAGGTACGGGGTGCCGCTCTCGGCGAGCCGGATGCCGGAGTCCTCGATGACCAGCACCTCCTCCTGTGCCCGGTCGGTGTCTCCGGCGGCCCGTTCGACGCTCTGCAGGACGAGCGGCAGCACGGCGGCGCCGAACCAGGCGGCGGTGGTGACCACCCAGCGGGCGGCGGTACCGGCGAGCGGGGTGGTGGGCCGGTGGCGGCGGGCGAGGAGTTGGCCGGCGACGGCGAGCGTGGCGCAGAGGTACGCGACGGTGGCGACCACCCCCCAGGCCCGGTGCGGCGGCAGGGTGGAGGTGCCGGCGGTGACCGCCGCGAACGCGGTCGAGCCGGTGTAGAGCAGGAGGTCGAGGTGGAGCCCGCCGCCGGAGCGGTCCAGCGTCCGCCAGCGACTGCGGGAGCCCTGCTCGGCGGCGACGGTCACGCCGGCCAGTCTGGCAGACCCCCCTGTGACCCGCCCGTCGTGCCGGCTCGGCCTGCCCGCGTCCCGGTGGTCAGCCCTGGGCGGGCAGGTGGGGCTGGCGGTCGGCGCGGGCGCGGGCGGGGTGGCGGCGGCCGGGGGCGAGGCGGATGACCGCGCCGGCGTCGTGCAGGGGTGGGGCGAGGGTGCCGGGGCGCCCGCCGGAGCCGCGCCGGAACGCGGCGAGGAGCGCGCCCGCCGGCATCGGTCGGGCGAAGAGGTGGCCCTGGCCGGCGGTGCAGCCCAGTTCCCAGAGGGCGCGGCGTTGCGGTTCGCTCTCCACCCCCTCGGCCACGACGGTGAGGTCGAGACTGCGGCCCAGGTCGAGGGTGGAGCGGATGACCGCCGCGGCCTCGGCCGAGGTCTCCATGGCGGTGACGAAGCTGCGGTCGATCTTCAGCTCGTGGACCGGGATCCGGGAGAGCAGGGAGAGCGAGGAGTAGCCGGTGCCGAAGTCGTCGAGGGCCAGTTGGATGCCGGACTCGCGCAGCCGGCTGAGCACCTGGTCGACCACGTCGAGCTGGCTGAGCGTCAGGGTCTCGGTCAGTTCCAGGATCAGCCGGTCCGGTGGCAGGTCGTGGGCGCGCAGCCGGGCCAGGACCGAGGTGGGGAAGTGCGGGTCGAGCAGGCTGCGGGGGGAGACGTTCACCGCGACCGGCAGGTCGAAACCGGCGCTGCGCCAGCCGGTGACGGCGAGCAGCGCCTGGTCGAGGATGGCGTCGGCGAAGGCCGGGAGCAGCCCGGAGCGTTCCACCGCCTCCAGGAAGCGCAGCGGGTCGATGAGGCCGTGCGTGGGGTGGTGCCAGCGGGCCAGCGCCTCCGCGCCGATCACCTCGCCGGTGCCCAGGTCGACGATGGGCTGGAAGTTGACGGTGAACTCCTGGTCGGCCACGGCGCGGGGCAGTTCGCCGCCGAGGGTGAGCCGGCCGAGGTCGGCGGTGTCGCTGGTGGCCGCGTACGTGGAGATCCGTTGCCCGTTGCGTTTGGCCTGGTACATGGCGACGTCGGCGCGGCGTAGCAGCTCGGGCATCCCGCCGCTGGTGCCGGGTGCCGCGATGCCGCCGCTGGCCTCGACGCTGATCCGCATGCCGTCCAGTTCGAAGGGTTCGTTGAGCGTGGCCAGCAGCCCTTCGGCGCGGTGCGCGGCGACCGCCGGGGCGGGCAGGCCGCGCAGCAGGACCGCGAACTCGTCGCCGCCGAGCCGGGCCACCAGGTCGTCCGGGCGGGCGGCGGCCCGGAGCCGCTCGGCGACCTGGACGAGGACCCGGTCCCCGGCGGCGTGCCCGAGGGTGTCGTTGACCTCCTTGAAGTGGTTCAGGTCGATCAGCACCAGGGCGGTCACCCCGTCGGCGTGGCGGTTGCTGAGTTGTTCGGTGCCCTGGTCGAGCAGGTGCCGTCGGTTGGCCAGCCCGGTGAGCGCGTCGTGGCTGGCGGCGTAGGCGTGCTCCTCGGAGATCCGGGCCAGCTCGGCGTACGCCTGGGCGTTGCGGACCGCCGTGCAGAGCGCGGAGGCGAAGGTACGCAGGGTGTACTGCTCCCGTTCGGAGAGCCGTACCGGGCCCCGGAAGCGGAGCCGGAGCACGCCGATGTCGTCGGTGCGGTCGTGGCCCTCCAGGGTGATCGGCACCGTGGTGCCGGTACCGGTGGTGGTCTCCTCGGGTGGGCCGTCGTGGCTGATTCCGCTGGTGCTGCCGCGCACGGTCCGGCCGGTTTGGTGCAGGTGGATCTCGACCTCGTCGGCGGAGAAGAGTTCGGCGGCCTGGGTGACGGCGGTGGTCAGGACCCGGTCCACCTCGACCACGTTGAGGGCGTCGGTGGCGCGGGCCAGGTGCTGCCAGGCCTGCTGCTCGGTCCGGGCCCGGACCCGGGCGGAGTAGGCCAGGTGCAGGCTCAGCACCAGCGGGGGGACGGCGAGCAGCAGCCGGGGGTCGGCCCAGAGGAGCATCAGGGTGCAGACCGCCACCACGAAGCGGGCGGCGAATCCGGCGATGCGCAGGTCGAGGTCGGTGCGGAACTGGCGGGTGATCCGGTTGCCGGTGGCCAGGGCGATGACGGGAATGGCCAGGAGGTCGTCGAGCAGCGCCGCGACCAGGTAGGCCACCGAGAGGGGGGCCACCAGGTCGAGGGCGTGCTCGGGTGGCCAGCGCCAGTCCAGGGCGGTCAGGACGGCGGCGGCGCCGAACGCCACCAGGACGTTCTTGCCGACGCCGAAGGCCAGCTTGATCCGGGGCAGTCGGTGGTAGGCGAGGGCGATGCCGACTGCGGTGCAGAGGATGACCCACGGCGCGGGTGCGATCGCCACCCCGATGATGATCGCCGTCTCGCTCCAGTTGATGAGCTGGTTGGTCGAGCGGATCCGGATCCGGATGGTGACCAGGGTCCCGACGACGATCAGGAAGGTCAGCATCACCAGGGTCGCCCCGTCGACGGTCGACGTCGGGAAGGGCGAGCCCAGGGCGAGCAGGACGGCGGCGGCGAGGACGACGAGGGCGAGACCGACGACGAGACCGACGAGCAGCCGTAGCCGCTTATCGGTCTCGTTGCCTCGTCGCTGGGAAAGTGTCACGCCACTCCCAGAGGTGCCACGTCGATGGGCACGTAAGTCTAACGGCTCGATCGGCCGCTTTTCCGGATCAGCCCCAGTCGGTGCCACGCATCGTGTCGCTCCCTTCACGCCCAGCGCCAATTTCGGGATGTTCGAAGAAAGAGGGCGCCTCTGTCTTGGGAGCAGATTAGGGGAAGTTCTTCCCGGTTAGAAGAAATAAATGTCGTTATGGGCAACATTAGCCAAGATGGGCTTTATTTGTCACGTTCTGTCCATGTGTGCAGAACGGAACGCGGTGGCAGATGTCGCTCCGCGACCAGCCCGTGGCGGGACAACCGACGCCGCCGCCCGAGGTGGCCCCCCGACCGCCATTCTTTCGGGCGGCCAGCCCATGTTCGCATCCTGCCCACCTGGTGATCACCTCCGCCACTCGGGGTGTTCGGGTGCTCTGCCGAGCGAGACATCTGATTGATCCCTGTTGAATTGCCGGGAAACGGTTGGCGGCCGAACAATGCGCCGGGGCGGCGGTCTTTACGTACCGGTGAAAATGCCGTCGCGGCGGGTGGTGCGGGCCGGACGGGTGCCGGGGTGCCCGCCGTACCGTTAGGCTTGCCGACCGTGACCGATCCCGCGCAGCTCACCCATGTGGACCAGGCGGGCGCGGCCCGCATGGTCGACGTCACCGCCAAGCCGGTCACCGGCCGGGAGGCGGTCGCCGCCGGCCGGCTGCGGACCACGCCCGAGGTGGTCGACCTGCTCCGTCGGGACGGGCTGCCCAAGGGGGACGCGCTCGCCGTCGGGCGGCTCGCCGGCATCATGGGCGCCAAGCGCACCCCCGACCTGATCCCGCTCTGCCACCCGATCGCCCTGCACGGCGTCACGGTCGACCTGCGGCTCACCACCGACAGCGTGGAGATCACCGCCACCGCCCGCACGGCGGACCGGACCGGGGTGGAGATGGAGGCGCTCACCGCCGTGGCCGTCGCCGGGCTCGCCCTGGTCGACATGGTCAAGGCGGTCGACCCGGCGGCCTCGGTCGACGCCGTCCGGGTGCTGAGCAAGAGCGGTGGCAAGACCGGCGAGTGGCGGCGGCCGGAGGAACGGCCGTGATCCGCGCCCGGGTGGTCGTGGCCTCCAACCGGGCCGCCGCCGGGGTGTACCGGGACACCAGCGGCCCGCTGCTCGTCGCCGGGCTGCGGAACCTCGGCTGCACGGTGGACGACCCGATCGTGGTACCCGACGGCGAGCCGGTCGGCGTCGCGCTGCGCGCGGCCCAGGCCGACGGAATGCAGGTGGTGCTGACCAGCGGCGGTACCGGCGTCACCCCGACCGACCGGACCCCGGAGGTCACCCGGGCGCTGCTCGACTACGAGATCCCCGGCATCGCCGAGGCGATCCGCGCGCACAGCCGGGCGCAGGTGCCGACGGCGGCGCTCTCCCGGGGGCTGGCCGGGGTGGCCGGCCGGATGCTCGTGGTGAACCTGCCGGGCTCGACCGGCGGCGCCCGGGACGGCCTGGCCGTGCTCGGCCCGATTCTCGCCCACACCGTGGACCAGCTCCGGGGCGGCGACCACTGACCCGCCCCGCGCGTGTCCCACCCCGCGCCGCACCCACCCCGCGCCGCAGCCGGGTAAGGTCGCGGCTCCCGGTGTTAGGAAGGGGCCCCTGTACAACAGAATGCGTTAAGAAGGGGCCCTTCCTTACCTCGAAAGGTGTGCGTATGCAGTCCGCATCGGCGACCGAACCGCTCGTCGCCCCGCCACCGGCCGGCTGGACGGAGGCCCGCTCCCGGGTGTACGCGGTCGGGCTGGCCGGCGCGCTCCCGGCGACCCTGCGGCCGTTGGCCGAGGTGGACGGGCACACCCTCGCCGAGCCGCTGACCACCCGGACGGACCTGCCCGCCTTCCCGACCTCCAGCGTGGACGGCTGGGCGGTGCGCGGCGAGGGCCCGTGGCGGGTGGTGGGCCGGGTCCTCGCCGGCAGCGCCCCGCCTCCGCTGGCTGACGACGGCAGCACCGTCGAGATCGCCACCGGCGCGATGGTCCCGGCGGGGGCGACCGCGATCGTGCGCGTCGAGGAGTCGACCCGTACCCCGGAAGGGTTGGTCACCGGCACGCCCCGGCCGAGTCCGGAGTGGCGGTTGCCCGGTGAGGAGGCCGCCGCCGGGGAGGAACTCGTGCCCGCCGGTACCCCGGTGGACCCGGCCCTGGTCGGGCTGGCGGCCTCCTGCGGCCAGGACAGCCTGTGGGTCCGCCGGCCACCCCGCGCGGCGCTGCTGGTCTTCGGCGACGAACTGCTGACCGCCGGCCCGCCGGGCGCCGGCCGGGTCCGCGACGCGCTGGGCCCGTCGGTGCCGGCCTGGCTGCGCCGGTACGGCTGCCAGGTACGCGCCGCCGACGTGGTGGGCCCGGTCGCCGACACGTTGCCGGCGCACGTGGCGGCGCTGCGGACCTCGTTGGGCACCGCGGACCTGGTCTGCACCACCGGCGGCACGATGAACGGGCCGGTCGACCACCTCCACCCGGCGCTGGCGGCGCTCGGCGCGGACTACGTGGTGAACACGGTCGCGGTCCGGCCCGGTTTCCCGATGCTGCTGGCCCGGGTGACCTCCGACGACGGGCGGGTCCGCTTCGTGGCCGGTCTGCCGGGCAACCCGCAGTCCGCCGTCGTCGCGCTGGTCTCGCTGGTCGCGCCGCTGCTCGCCGGACTTCAGGGCCGTCCGCTGCCGGTGCTGCCGCACACCACGCTCGCCGAGCCGGTACCCGGCCGGGGGCGGTACACCCACCTGGCCCTGGCCCGGTTGGACCGGGTGACCGGGACGGCGTACCCGGTGCGGCACGTCGGCTCGGCGATGCTGCGCGGGCTGGCCACGGCGGACGGGTTCGTGGTGATCGCGCCGGACACCTCGGGCGAGCCGGGCGACCGGGTGCCGTTCGTGCCGTTGCCACTGCTGCCGGGGGAGCGTGCCACGTGACCGGGTCCATGACGTCGACCGTCACCGTGGCGGTGACCACCGACCGGCTCGACCCCGCCGCCCACGAGGCGGCGGTCGCCGACCACCGGGCCGGCGCGGTCGTCTCCTTCGAGGGTGTGGTCCGCGACCACGACCACGGCCGGGCGGTGGTGAGCCTGGAGTACGAGGGCCACCCGAGCGCCGCCGAGGTGCTCCGCGAGGTCGCGGCGGAGATCGCCACCGACCCCGAGGTGTACGCGGTCGCCGTGTCGCACCGGATCGGGCCGCTCGCCATCGGGGACGTGGCGCTGGTCGCGGCGGTCAGCACCGCCCACCGGGCCGCCGCGTTCGCCGCCTGCGCCCGGCTGGTCGACGAGGTCAAGGCGCGGCTGCCGATCTGGAAGCGGCAGGTCTTCGCCGACGGCACCGAGGAGTGGGTGAACTGCCCCTGACCACCCGCCCGGTGGCCCGAGGGCGCCCCGGTCAGCGGTGGCCGGGCGTGGGGCGGCCCCGGGCCGGAACGACCCGGTGGGGTCAGCGCCGGACGGTGCTGCGGCGGGCGGTGGTCAGCGCCGGGCGGCCGGCCCGGTCGGTGTAGAACGCGGGCTCGGCCCCCGGCCGCCAGGGCAGCGCGGCGACCAGCACGATCAGGGCCAGCGCCAGCGAGTTCTCCATCAGCGCGCCGAACAGGCCGTCCTGGTAGTGCGACACCTCGGGGAGCTGGTGCTCGTACGGCCAGATCGGCGAGACCAGGAAGAGCAGGTACAACACGACCGCCGCCACGCCGTGGCGCAGCCCGGTCAGCGCCGGGTACCAGATCGGCGGGCGGAGCCCGTTCACCCCCGGCAGCCCGCCGTACGAGGACGGTGGGGTGGCCCGCTGGGCCAGCCCACGACTCGCCTCGCGGCGGCGTACCGCGGCGTCGGCCAGCACGATGATCGCCGGGATCACCCAGACCAGGTGGTGGGTCCAGGAGATCGGGCTGATCACGTTGGCGGTCAGCCCGACCAGGGTGAACGCGGTCAACTCGTCGCCGTCGGCCCGGGAGGTGGCGGCCCTCGACAGCCCCAGCGCCAGCATCAGCACCGAGAAGGCCAGCCAGAGCAGGCCGGGGGTCTCGATCGAGTCGTAGAGCCGGGCCAGCAGCCCGGCCAGTGACTGGTTCGGGGTCATGTCGGCGGCCCCGACCCGCTCGGTCTGCCAGAGCACCCCGCCGAAGTACGCCCGTGCCTCCGGCCCGACCAGACCGAAGCTGCCGATGGTGACGCCGATCGTGGTGCCGATCGCGGTCGCCGCCACCCGCCACTGCCGGGTGATCACCAGGTAGACGATGAAGAGGGCGGGGGTCAGCTTGATCGCGGTGGCCAGCCCGATGCCGGCCCCGGCCCAGGCGCCGCTGTAGACGAACCGGTGCAGCGGCCCGGCGGCGGGATCGAGCCGGGTGCCGCGCCGTGACCGCCAGCGCAGGCCGATCAGGTCGGCCATGATCAGTGCGAAGAGCAGCAGGTTGACCTGGCCGTACCCGAGGGTCTCGCGGCCCGGCTCGATGGCGACCGCGAGCGGGACGGCGACGCCGACGGTGAACCAGAGCGGCCAGCCCAGCCGGTCCACGATCGGGCGGAGCAGCCCGGCCAGCACCACGGCCAGCGCGGCGATGCTGGCCGCCGCGTTGAGCAGGCCGGCCACCCCGATCGGGATCCGGGCCATCGGCAGCATGAGCAGCCCGGCGAAGGGCGGGTAGGTGAACCCCAGGGTCGTCCCGGGGGAGATGAACTCGTACAGCTCACGGCCGCTGGCCCACCACACCACGGCGCCGTGGTAGATCTTCATGTCGAAGAAGTTGTACGGCCGGCCGAAGAGGCCGACGGCCACCCAGGCGGCGTACGCCACGAGGCCCACGATCCCGGCCCGCACGACCGTACGCCGGTCGATCCGTCGGGCCAGCCGCTGGACGTGGGCGAGGCGGTCCGCCCGTCTCCCGACGGTCGCCGGCATGCCGTCGCCACCCCCGTACCACGATCGATCCTGCCGTCCAGGTCCTGAGCGGAGCCTAGAACGGTGCCTCACGTCTCTGCCTCCCGCGTTATGCGACCGTGTCCGATCCCACACATGTTTGCGACATTTCCGCCGCGTTAACGCCTAAGGGTTGGTTCAGGTGTTTCGCGGCCTGTGGGGGTGGTGGTCCGGGAGGGGTGACGTATGGGCAGGTGAGAGGGGTGCGGGTTGGCCCCGGTGGTGTGACGCCGGTGGTGCGCGGGGTCAGCCCGGCAGTCGCCGGGCGGCGGCGGCCGAGCGTACGGCGATCCGGGCCTCCCGGCGCGCGGTGCGCACCGCGCGCTGCACCGACCGGCGCGAGTGGCCGATCCGGTGGCCGGCCCGCCAGCGTAGCCCCGGCTTGCCCTCGGTGTCGGCGGCGGCCAGTAGCAGCCCACCGAAGAGGCCGAGGTTCTTCAGGAAGTGGATCTGGTTCTGGGTGCGCTGGGCCGGGTCGTCGTTGCTCCAGAAGGGATGACCCGCGGCGGTCGTCGGCACCAGCGTGCCGGCGAGCAGGAGCGCGGCCGGCCGGGTGAACCGGCCGGTGGCCAGCATCAGGCCGGCGCCGAGCTGCACCGCCGAGTTGACCCGGACCAGGGTCTCGGTGTCCGTCGGGACGGCCGGCCAGGTCCGCTCGATCAGCGGGACGACCCGGTCGGTGACCGGCTTCGCCGCCGGCACCAGCCGGCTCGGGTTCTGCAGGTTGCGGGCGCCGCTGACCACGAAGATGCCGCTCAACATGACGCGGGCGAGGGTGCGCACGGGCTTCATGGATCAGTCATACCCCGTCGCGGCGTCGGTCACCCCTCCAACCGCCGATCCGGCGGACGTGGACACCCGGCCGGCGTCCGGAGCGCGGGCCCGCCACGCCGAAAGGGGGTCACCGTCGCGGTTGGACCGGCAGCAGAGAGTACCGTCAGGAGGTGACCAGCCTGCGGCTCCGACCGGAGGGCCCGGCCGACGCCGGCCCGGTCCGGCGGGTACTGGCCGCCGCGTTCGCCCGGCCCGACGTGGCCGTCCCGCCCGAGGTCCGGCTCGTCGACGAACTGCGCGGCAGCGACGCCTGGGTGCCGGAAGCGGCCATGGTCGCCGAGCACGGCGGCGAAGTGGTCGGCTACGCGCTGCTCAGCCGGGTCCGGGTGCGTACCGGTGGCGGTTTCTTCCCGGCCCTCGCCCTCGGCCCGGTGGCGGTGGCCCCGCACCGGCAACGGACCGGGCACGGCACGGCGGTGGTGCAGGCCGCCCTGGACGCCGCCACCGAGCTGGGGGAACGGATCGTGGTGGTGCTCGGCGACCCGGCCTTCTACCGCCGCTTCGGCTTCGAGGCCGCCGACCGGCTGGGGCTGACCAGCCCGTGGTCCGGGCTCGGTGAGCCCTGGCAGGCCTTGGTGCTGCCGCCGACGACCAGCGACGAGCCACCGCCGCCCCGGGGCGAGGTCATCTTTCCGCCACCCTGGTCCAAGGTCTGACCCCCGCGCCCGGCGGTCTCGGCCCGCTGCGGCGGGGGGTCTCGGCCCGCTGCGCCCGGCGGTCTCCGGGCGGTGCCGGCGGGCCGGCCGGTCAGGCCGGCTGGGTGCGCAGGTACCGGCCGAAGTGCGGGACGGTGAAGGCGACCGTGCCGCGTTCGCCCGAGTAGATCAGCCCCTTCTTGATCAGCGTGTCCCGGGCCGGGGAGAGGCTGGCCGGCTTCCGGCCGAGGGAACGGGCGATCTCGGCGGTCGGTACCGCCGCGTCCATGTCGTCCCGGTGCCCCGCGCCGGTCTCCCCGGACGTCCCGGAGAGCGCGGCCATCGCCCGCATGTACTCCCGTTCGGCCGGGGTGGCCCGCTCGAAGCGGGAGCCGAAGAAACCCACCGCCAACTCGGCCTCCGCCTCCGGGGCGGCGACCCGGACGTCGGCGGCGGTGATCGGTGAGCGCGGGGCGTGGTCCCAGGTCGCCTTGCCGTACGCCTGGACGAAGTACGGGTACCCGCCGGAGGACTCGTAGAGCAGGTCGAGCGCCTTCTGCTCGTACTCGACCTCCTCGCGCTCGGCCGGGGCGCAGAGCGCCTGGTCGGCGGCGATCCGGTCGAGCCGGTCGATGCGCTGGTACCGGAAGAGCCGCTCGGAGTACGACTTGGCGGCGCTGAGCACGGCCGGCAGGTGCGGCAGGCCGGCGCCGACGACGATCAGGGGCGCGCCGAGCTGGGAGAGCTCGTGGCAGGCGGCGCAGAGCGCCGAGACGTCCTCCGCGCCGAGGTCCTGCATCTCGTCGATGAACAGGGCGATGCCGGTGCCGACGTCGGTGGCCACCGCCGCCGCGTCGGTGAACAGTTCCACGAGGTCGATCTCGATGTCGCCGGAGTCGGCCCGCCCGCTGGCGGCCGGCACGTCGATCCCGGGCTGCCAGCGGTCCCGCAGCTTCGGCGGGGTGCCGCCGCGCCCGGTCGGGGCGCTGCGCTGGGCGAACGCCTTCAGTACGCCGAGGAAGCCGTCGATGCGCTCCGGCGCCCGGTGGCGCGGGGCGAGTTCCCGGACCGCCATGTGCAGCGCGGCGGCGATCGGCCGGCGCAGCGACTGGTCCGGCCGGGCCTCGATCTTGCCGCTGCCCCAGAGCCGCCCGATCGCCTGGGAGCGGAGGGTGTTCAGCAGGACCGTCTTGCCGACGCCCCGCAGCCCGGTGAGCATCAGGCTCCGCTCCGGGCGGCCCCGGGCGACGCGTTCCAGCACCACCTCGAAGACGTCGAGTTCGCGCCCGCGCCCGGCGAGTTCGGGCGGACGCTGCCCGGCGCCGGGTGCGTACGGGTTGCGGACCGGATCCACGTCTCGCACCGTATCGGCCCGTCTAGTTGCGACGGTAGATGTGGCTAGAAGCTCCGATCGGCGTGTCGGCGGCTCGGCCCGGCGGGATGGTCGGCGGCCGGTGCCGGCCCGGCGCACTCGACCCGAAACTAGGGATGTCTAGGCTTTTCGCTAGACATCCCTAGTTCCGGTTACCGATGGCCTGAACGGCCTCTCCTGCCTGTCATCGGTGCCGTCCCTCCCGCGGGCCGACCAGGCCCGGTCGCCGGCGGAGGTCATCGCTGGCGGTGGTCATCGCTGGCGGAGGCAGAGCACGTAGTCGAGGAGGTCCACCGGGTTGTCGTGGACGTAGTTCGCGGTCGACTCCGGCGCCGCCCGCCGGCACTGCGCGCCCTCCGTGGTGGCCGGGATCCGCAGCAACACCTCGTAGGTGTTCGGCCCGCAGGGCACCTTGCGCAGGTCGGCGTTGCGGTCCGTACCGTCGTTCACCACGCAGTCGCCCCGCTCGAACCGCTCGCCCGCGTCCGTGCTCGGGCGGGTCGTGGTCGGGGCCGCGCTCGGCTCCCCCGTCGGCTCTCCGGTCGGCGGGACGTCCGGGTCGGGGCTGGCCGGTGCGTCGGGGGCCGGCCGGCTGCCGTCGGCACGGGAGCCGCCGCACGCTCACCGTCGTCCAGCGCCTGCCGCACCCCCCAGGCGGCGAGGCCGAGGCAGGGACAGAGCACCAGCAGCACGATCAGGGCGACGACCAGAAACACCTGTCGACCGTTCCCCCGGGCCGGAGGTGCAGCCGGCGTCGGCCCGTAGCCGCCAGCCGGCGCAGCCCCGTACCCCCCGGGCGGCGGCGGTTCCCACGCCCCGGGTGGGCCACCGGCCGGGCCCGGCGTCCCGCCGGGCGGTGGGCCCCAGGTCCCCGCCGGGTCACCGGGCGGCGTCGGCACTGCGCCGGGTGGCACGGCTCCAGCACCCGCCGGGTACGGGCCACCGGGCGGGTACGGCCCGGCCGGCTGCCCCGACCCCGGCGGCGGATACCCGGCCCCCGACCCCGGCGGCGGATACGCCCCACCCGCTGCCGGCGGCGGGTACCCCGGGCCTGAGGTGGGCGGCGGGTAACCCGCTCCGGAGCTGGGCGGCGGGTAGCCGGACCCTGAGGTGGGCGGCGGTGGGTACCCCGCTCCGGACGTGGGCGGATAGCCCGCGCCCGCCCCGGAGGTCGGCGGTGGGTAGCCGCCCGCAGCGGGTGGCGGGTATCCGGCCCCGGAGGTGGGCGGTGGCGGGTACCCGGCTCCGGAGGTCGGCAGCGGGTGGCCGCCGCCCGGGGACGGCGCGGACTGGCCGGGGCCCGGCGGCGGTGGCGGCGGACCGCCGGCCTGCGGCAGGTTCCACAGCGGCGCGGTGGGTGGCTCGGCGTCCCCCGTGGCGGGCCGGCCGTCCCCGGTGGGCGGTTGCCCCCACTGCGGCAGCGTGGGGTCCAGCGGCGGCTCCTGCGGGCCGGCCGACGGCTGCTGGTGCGGATCCTCTGGCTGGCCGGGGCCGGGTGGTCCGAAGGATGACATCGCGTCCTCAAGGGGTGTCGGAGGGGTGGGCAGTCGGTGGCCCGGCGGAGCGGCCGGCTCAGCGGAGCTTCAGGCAGAGCACGAAGTCGAGGGTGTCCAACTCGCTGTCGAAGAAGTACCAGTTGGTGTATCCCTCGACCCGGGCACACTTGGCCTCGGCGTCCTTCTCACCACTGGTCGCCCCGTCGAACCGGCGCAGCACCTCGTACGTCTTCGGGCCGCACTCGGTGATCGCCAGCTTGGGCTGGCCGCCGAGCGGCCCGTCGTTACGGACGCACTGCCCCACCTTGACGAACCGTGGGTCGGCCGACGATTCCGGCGCGGCACCGCCCGGCTCCGGTGTGCCGGTGGGCGGCGCGGGGGACGGGGGTGCCTCGGTCGCGCTGGTGACCGACGCCTCCTCGGCCCGCTGACGCAGGAGGAAGAGCGTCGAGACGCCACCGACGACGAAAACCGTGAAGATCACCGCGACCGCGATCAGCGGGCCCCGGCTCCGGTGCCGCCGGGGCGGCCCCGGGCCGCCGGACTGGTAGGGGATCACCGGGTACGACGGGATGCCGGGCTGGCCCGCCCCGGCCGGGTACCCGCTGGTGGGGGCAGCCGTTTCCGGGTACGCGGCACCGGGGCGGCCCGGGTTCCGCTCGTCCCCGGGGTACGGGTACCCCGGCCACGGGCCGCCCGGTCCCGCCGCCTGCTCCGGCGGGCCGTACGCCTCGCCGGAGCGCCAGGCGTCGGGACCGCCGCCGGTCGGTGGCCCGTGGTTCGCCATGCGCGTCCTTCCGGGTGGGTAGGGGCCGGCATGCGGAAAGTGACGCCGACGCCGTGGTCACCGTAGCGTGACCCACTGATCAGCTCACGTCTCTCCGGTCACGACACCGCGCTGGAGTGGCAATGCCGCCCCGCCGGGTCGGTGGACGTGGGCAGGTCGGCGGGGCCGACGGGTGGACCGACGGGGCAGCGGGGAGCGACGGGACGGTGGTGGCCGCGAGGGGCCGGTAGCATCCCGCCCATGTCGCTGGGCGTGCCGGTCGCCGCCCTGCCACCCACCCTGTTGGACACCGTGTCACCCGCCGCGCCAGGCACGCCGCTCCCTGCCCTGTGGGGCAGCAGCGTGTCCCCGGCCCTGCTGGACAGCCTGTTGCCCGTCCTGCCGGGCGCGTTCCTTCCTGCCCTGTTGGGCGGGTTCCTGCCCGCCCTGCCGAGGGCGTTCCTGCCTGCCGTGTTGGGCGGGTTCTTGCCCGCCCTGCCGGGGGCGCTCCTGCCTGCCCTGGTGGGCACGGTGGCCGGCGCGCTGGCCGGGGCCGTCGTACCCGGCCTCGCCCACCGGATGGCCGCACCCGTCGGCGGGCCGACCCGGTCGGCGTGCCGGGCCTGCGGACAGCCCGTACCGTCCGGTGCCGCCGGCTGGGTGGCGACCCGGTGCGCCCACTGCGAAATCCGGCGCGGACCGCCGGTCGTGGTGACCGTCGTGACCGGGGCGATCGTGCTCGGCGGGCTCGCGGCGGCGCGGCACGACGATCCGGCGCTGCCCGCTCTGCTCGGGATGGCCGTCGTCGGGCTGGTGCTCGGCGCGGTGGACCTGGCCTGCCTGCGGCTGCCGGACCCGCTGGTGGCGACCGCCGGGCTGGTCGGCGCGGTCGGGTTGACCGTCGCCGCGCTGCTCGCCGGTACGCCCGGTCGGCTGCTCACCGTCCTGGCCGGGGCGGCCGGCTCCGCGCTGCTGTACGTGGTGCTGGCGCTGCTGCCCGGCTCCCGGCTCGGCTTCGGCGACGTCAAGCTCGGCGCGGTGCTGGGCCTGCCGCTCGGGTGGCTGGGCTGGCCGTCGGTACTGCTCGGCCTGGTCCTGCCGCACCTGCTCAACGGCCTGGTCGTGCTCGTCCTGCTGGCCCTGCGGCGGGTCCGCCGGGACACCGTGCTGCCGCTCGGCCCGGCCCTGCTCACCGGTGCCTGGCTGGCCGCCCTGCTCGCCTGAGCCACCCCACCGAGCCCCCGGCACCCACCCGCCGCCCCGGCACCCGCGCCCACCGGCCCGCATCCGCGCCCGGCACCC
>NZ_LRQV01000068.1 GCF_001567585.1 Micromonospora rosaria | reverse complement strand
GCGGTGCCCGTGGCCACCACGGTCCCGCAGCCGCGGGTCGCCGCCGCGCCGGTGGCCGAGGCCCACGGTCGACCCGCCCCGGCGGCCACCCAGGCGCCCGGCGTCGAAGCCCTCATCCGGCAGCAGCTGGAGATCATGCAGCAGCAGTTGGCGGTGCTGTCGGGCGCGACGACGGCTGCGCCCGTCAGCGCGCCGGTCGCGCCGGTCGCCCCGGAGGTGACGAGGCGCCGCCCGGCGCCCGTGGCCCGCAAGGTCGGCACGTACAGCAACAACATCGAGCTCACCCAGGACCGGCTCACCGCCGAGCAAAGCGAGTTCATCCGCGACTTCGTGACGCGGTACACCGCGAGGACACCCTCCTCCCGGTCGTACACCGGGCAGCACCGCGAGGTGCTGGCGGACTGGATCGCCTCGCTGAACTTCAACCCGAGCATCAAGGAGACGGTCTACCCGGTCGTGTCGGCCCGCTCACGCGGGGCGACGTTCTGGGACGTGGACGGCAACGAGTACGTCGACACCGCGATGGGCTACGGCGTCCACTTCTTCGGCCACCAGCCCGACTTCATCCTCGACGCCGTCCGCGACCAGCTCGACCGCGGCTACGAGCTGGGCCCGCAGAACCGGATGGCGGGCGAGGTCGCGGAGTTGGTCCACGAGCTGACCGGCGCCGAGCGGGTCGCGTTCTGCAACACCGGCACCGAGGCGGTGATGGTGTCGGTGCGCCTGGCCCGCGCCGTCAGCGGTCGGGACAAGGTGGTCAGGTTCCTCACCTCGTACCACGGCAGCTACGACGCGGTGCTGGCCGAGGCCGACGGCGAGGACAGCATCCCCACCTCGATCGGCATTCCGCAGTCGGCGGTCGACGACACGATGGTGCTCACCTACGGCAGCGCCGAGTCGCTGGACCGCATCCGGCGGCACGGCCCCGAACTGGCCGCCGTGCTGGTCGAGCCGGTCCAGTCGCGCAACCCGACGTTGCAGCCCACCGAGTTCCTGCGGGAGCTGCGCGAGATCTGCACCGAGCACGGCATCGCGCTGATCTTCGATGAGATGATCGTGGGATTCCGGATCGCGCTGGGCGGTGCGCAGGAGCACTTCGGCGTCGAGTCGGACATGTCGCTGTACGGCAAGCTCGTCGGCGGCGGGATGCCGATCGGCATCATCGCCGGCCGGAGCAGGTACCTCGACGCCGTCGACGGTGGCGCGTGGTCGGACGTGGACGACTCCAAGCCGGCGGTCCCCACGACGTTCTTCGCCGGGACGTTCTGCAAGCACCCGTTGACGATGGCCGCGTGCCGGGGCGTGCTCACCTACCTGCGCGAGCGGGGCGCCACCGAACTCGCCGCCCTCAACCAGCTCACCGCCGACTTCGCGCGTCGCGTGAACGACTACTTCGAGGCGGAGGAAGTGCCGCTGAAGGTGTCGTACTTCGCGTCGCTGTACAAATACGAGACGGTCGTCCCGCGCGACATGAGCCACATGTCGCTGACGTTGAACCTGTTCTTCAAGCTGATGCTGTTCCACGGCGTCTACGTGTGGGAACGCCGGACCGCCTTCTTTTCGCTGGCGCACACCCGCGACCATCAGGACCGCATCTTCGAGGCCATCCGCGCCAGCGTCGACGCGCTGCGCCGGGGCGGGTTCGACTTCCGGCGGTCGACGTCGACCGCGCCGCGCGGGCTGCCCGCCGGCCCCCGGGCCGCCGACCTCGCACCGCTCGACCCCACCGCCGTGTCCGAGCAGGAGAAGCGGGTCTACGTGCTGTCGCGGATGCGCGGCGGTAACGAGGCCTACCAGATCCTGGCCGGTCTGCGCTTCGACGGCGCCCCCGACCGGGAGCGGCTCGCCGAGGCGTTCCGGGCGATCGCCGACAAGCACGAGAAGCTGCGCGGCTACTACGAGATCGACGCGACCGACATCACGGCACGCGTCGCGGCGGAGATCACCCCGGAGTTCCACCTCTTCGACCACAGGCGCGACCCCGGACTGCGCACCGAGGACGTCGTCGCGGTGATGAACCGGCCGTTCGACCTGGCGAACCCGCCGCTGTGGCGCTACGGGATCGTCATCGACGCCGACGGCACCCACCACCTGCTGCTCTCGCTGCACCACATCATCGCCGACGGCGGGTCGATCGACATCCTCCTCACCGACCTCGCCGAGTACCTCGCGCGGGGAGAGCTGACCCGGGTGCGCTCCGACGGCTACCCGGCGTTCGTCCGGCAGCAGGCCCGGTCCGTCGGCTCGCCCTCCTACCAGGAACACCGGCGGTGGTGGCTGCGCGAGTTCGACACCGTCCCGCCGCCGCTGAACCTGCCGACCGACTCCCCGTACCCGCTGGTCAACGACTTCACCGGGACGCACCACTACTTCCGGATCGACGACGCGCTGCACCAGGCGGCCAAGGTGGTCATCGAGCGGCACCGCACCACGCCGTTCATCTTCTACCTGTCGCTGTGGTCGGTGCTGCTGGCCAGCGCCGCGGACACCGACGACCTGTGCGTGGGCGTCCCCCTGGACCAGCGGATCATCGGCTCGTTCGACGACACCGTCGGCATGTTCGCCCAGTCGCTGCCGCTGCGCATCCGCACCAGCGCGGACACCCGCCTGCCGGACCTGCTCCGCGCGGTGCGGGACACCAGCCTCGCCGCCGTCGAGCATGCGCCCTACTCGTACGACGTCCTGATCCAGGAGTTGGACCTCGACCGGGACTTCGGGCGCAACGCCCTGTTCGACGTGATGTTCACCTTCACCAACGCCCGCGAGCGGGTGCACCGGTTCGGTGACGTGAACGGCACGTCGGAGGACTTCGCGGTGCCCCGGTCGATGTTCGCGCTCGCCCTGGAACTCACCGAACGCGACGGTGGCCTCTTCGGTGACCTGAACTTCTCCGGCGTGTACGGCGAGCGGCGGATGACCGAGCTGGCCGAGCAGTACGTGGACCTGATCGCCCGGGTGGTGCGGGAGCCGGACCAGACGGTCGGCGACCTGTCCCGGTTGGACGACGAGACGCGGGACCGGCTCCTGGCCATGGGCACCGGGCCGGTCGTCGCGGACCTGCCGAGCCTCGCCGAGATGGTCGACACGGCGGTGCGGGAGCACGCGGAGCGACCCGCGATCCGGTACCGCGGCGAGGAGATCAGCTACGCCGACCTCGCCGAGCGGGTGCACCGGTACGCCGGCGCGCTGCGCGAGCACGGCCTCGGCCGGGGCGACCTGGTCGGTCTCCTGCTGCCGCCGACCCCCGAGCTGGTCACGCTGATGCTCGCGGTCAACCGGATCGGCGCCGCGTGGCTCCCGATGGACGTGAAGGACCCGGCGAAGCGGCTCCGGCTCGTGATCGACACGGCCGAACCCACGAGGGTCGTCTGCGGCGAGGAGCTGGCCGCCGCGGTGGACCTCGGCGACCTCGCGCTGCACCTGCCGACGGACACCCCGGTCGACCCGGCCGCGCCGGCCGGGTCGCCGGGCGGGCCGGACGACCTGGCGTACGTCATCTTCACGTCCGGGTCGACCGGAACACCCAAGGGCGTCACGGTCACGAACGGGTCGCTGGCGAACTTCCTCGTCGGCATGCCCGCGGCGCTCGGGTGGGCCGACCGGAAGGTGGTGGGCTGCCTCACCACCCCGTCGTTCGACATCCACCTGCTGGAGACGCTGCTGACCCTGGTCACCGGCGGGACGGTCGTGGTGGCGGGCGAGTCGGAGGTCCGTACGCCGGCGGAGATCGCCGCGTTCGTCGCGGCCAACGGCGTCGAGTACCTCCAGATGACGCCGACCCGGTTGCGCCTGCTCTTCGCCGACCCGGAGGCGGGGCGCGCCACGCTGGCGCGGCTGGACAAGCTCGTCGTCGGCGGCGAGGCGTTCCCGGAGGACCTGCTGCCGCGCCTGCGGGAGCACCGGTCGCTGGGCGTCTACAACGTCTACGGCCCCACCGAGACCTGCATCTGGTCGAGCGTCAAGGACCTCACCGGGGACACCGGGGTCAGCATCGGCACCCCGATCGCCAACACCACGTTCTACGTGCTGGACGACAACCTCCGGCTGGTGCCCGAGGGGGTGACCGGGAACCTGTGGATCGGTGGGCTCGGTGTGTCGCCCGGGTACCTGCACCGGCCCGAGCTGACCCGCGAGCGGTTCCTGGCGAACCCGTTCGGGGACGGCCGGATCTACCTCAGCGGCGACCGCGCGCTGTGGCGGGGCGGCGAGGTCCACTGCCTGGGCCGGATGGACGACCAGGTGAAGATCCGCGGCTACCGGGTCGAGCTGGGCGAGATCGAACTCGCCATCACCGGGCACGACCTGGTGACCGGCGCAGCGGTGATCGTCCAGGACCTGCCGAGCGGCAGCCAGGTCATCCGCGGCTTCTACCAGGTCCGCGAAGGCGGCTACCTGGCGCCGGAGGCGTTGCGTGACTGGCTGGCCGAGCGGCTGACCGACTACATGGTCCCGGCGACCCTGACCGTGGTGTCGGACATCCCCATGACGACGAGCGGCAAGGTCGACCGCAAGACGCTGGCGGCACAGGCCGGTCAGCCGGTGGAGCCGGGGCGTCCCGAGGAGCGGGGCACCGGGGTCGCCCAGGATCTGGTCACGGCGTGGCGCAAGGTCCTCGGCGACGTGCCGATCAGCGCCGACGAGAGCTTCTTCGACCTCGGCGGCAACTCGTTCAGCCTGGTCCTGCTGATGGAGGAGCTGCACCAGCAGTTCCCGGGCATGCTCGACGTGAGCGACCTGTTCGCGAACCCGACGATCGGAAAGCTCCGCAAGCTCCTGGAGTCCAGGCTCGCCGGGCGGGAGACCGACGCGCTGCTGACCGGCTTCGGTGTCCGGCTGCCCGAGTCGTGGTTCACGCCCGACGCGACCGCCGACGGCCGGGTCGAGGCCGCGCTGCCCGCGCGGACCATGGCCGCCCTGCGACGGCTGCGGAAGAGCGGAACGCAGGAGCCGGAGGAGCTGGCCCACGTCGCGCTCGCCGTCACCCTGCACAAACTGCTCGGAACGGACGACATCTCGTTGTGCGTCGTCGACGACGACGCCCGGGCGACCGTGGTCCGGTTCGACTTCGCCGGCACGGCCGACCTGGCCGACGTGCTGGACGACTACCGGCGGCAACGCGACCACAACGACCGGCTCGACCTGCAGCGGTTCGTCGCCTGCCGGGGTGCCGACCGCACCGTGTCCGTCGCGTGCGGCAGCGCCCGGCAGGTGGCGGAGGCCGACCTGCTCCGCCACTTCGACGTCGTGTACGCGATCGACGTCCTGGCCGACCCCGTCGTGGTCCGGATCGACCACGCCCGCGAGGTGGACCCCGCGCGGGTGGAACAGCTGATGGGCGGCCACCTGAAAGTCCTCGGAATCCTGGGCAGGCCCGCGTCGAAGGAAAAGGTACAGGCATGAAGGATCTCGTGATCGTGTTCCCTGGGCAGGGTTCCCAGTTCGCGGGCATGGGCAGGAAGTGGTTCGACGAGCACGAGAGCGTGCGGGAACGCTTCGCGCAGGCGTCCGACATCGTCGGATACTCGCTCGCCGACCTGTGCTTCACCGCGCCGCCCGCCGAGGTGACCAGGACCAGGTACGCCCAGGTCTCGCTGCTGGTGCTCAGCTACTCGATGTACGAGGTGATGACCGCGGGGCGGAAGGTGCCGGTCTCCTACCTGACCGGGCACAGCCTGGGGGAGATCACCGCGCTGCTCGCGGCGGGCGCGCTGACGTTCGAGGACGCGGTACGCCTGGTCAAGGTGCGCGGTGAGGCGATGGAGGGCTGCGCCGCGGACAGCGGCACCGGGATGATCGCCGCGGTGCGGATGCCGGTCGCCGACGTGGAGAAGTGCGTCGAGGACTTCAACGCGGCGGGTCACGACGTGCAGGTCGCCAACTACAACGGCGAGCTGCAGACCGTGCTGTCGGGCACCCTGGACGACCTGAAGGGGATCACCGCCCACCTCGAGGACCGTGGGGGAAGGGCGGTCAAACTCAACGTCGCCGGCGCGTTCCACAGCACGTTCATGGCCGGCGCGCTGCCCGAGTACACCAAGGCGCTGAGCGAGGTCACGATCGCCGAGCCCGCCGTCCCGGTCTACAGCAACGTCACCGGCGAGGCGTACGAGAGCGCCGAGGCCATCCGGGAGGCGCTGGCCGTCCAGCTGACCAGTCCGGTCCGGTGGAGCGACATCGTGGCGGCCCTGGTGGACCGTAAGGCAGCGGTGTGGATCGAGGTCGGGCCGAAGCAGGTCCTGAAGAAGATGCTCACCGGTGCCGTCGGCTCGGGCGAGGTGTACAGCCTGGACGAGGAGCCCGACCGGGTCGGCGCGGTGCTCGACCACCTCGTCGAGCTGAAGAAGCGCGAGCCCGGGGTGGTCGGGCTGTGCCTGGGCGCCGCCGCGGCCACCCGGAACCGCAACTTCGACGCCGACGAGTACCACAACGGCGTCGTCGTGTCGTACCGCAAGCTCCAGGAGCTGAGCAAGCTCGACCAGGAGTCGCTCTCCGACCAGCAGAAACAGGCCGCGGTGGAGCTGCTGCTCACCATCATGCGGACAAAGCGGGTCCCCGAGCCCGAGCAGCGGGACCGCATCGAGTCGATCCTGCGCCGCACCGGTGAGGTCGGCCTCCGGACGATCGCGGGGGCGCTCGCCACATGAGTTCCCTGCTCGATCTTGACGACCTGGACCTGACGGGACCCCCGGACGGTGCCGACGTCCTCGTCACGCGCTCCAGCCCACGGCGCAGAGCCGAACCCGTCGCCATCATCGGGATGAGCGGTCGGGTCGGCGAGGCGGAGAACCTCGACGAGTTCTGGTCGAGGCTGCTGCGCGGCGAGGAGGGGTACCGCGACCTGCCGGAGGCCCGACGGGCCGACGTCGACGCCTACCTCGCCGCACGCGGCGTGCGGCTGCCGATCGCGGCCGAGCGCTACTCCGGCGGCACCCGGCTGCCCAGCGTGTCCGAGTTCGACTACCGGTTCTTCTCGCTGTCCCGGCAGGAAGCCAAGGCGATCGACCCGAACCAGCGGATCTTCCTGGAGACCGCCTGGGCCGCGCTCGAGGACGCCGGCTACCTGAACAAGGACATCGGCGGTGGGAAGGTCGGCGTCTACGCGGGCATGTCGGCCGACTTCGGCGAGGACTACCGGGCGATCATCCAGGCGGTCGACCCCGGCGCGCCCGAGATCGCGGTCGCCGGCAACATCCGGTCGATGATCGCCAGCCGGATCGCCTACCTGCTGGACCTGCGGGGTCCGTCGCTGCTGGTGGACACGGCCTGCTCGTCGGGCCTGGTGGCCGCGTACACGGCGTACCGCGCGATCCAGAACGGCGAGTGCTCGATGGCGATCGTCGGCGCGGTCAAGACCGACCTGCTGCCGGTCGACGCCGACGACGAGTCCGGCATCGGCGTCAAGGACATCCAGGACACGCTGGCCGCGGACCGGCACACCCGGACGTTCGACCAGAAGTCCGACGGCACCACCGCCGCCGAAGGGTGTGTCGTCTTCGTGCTCAAGTCACTGGAGCGGGCGCGGCGCGACGGCGACAACATCCACGCCGTGATCATGGGCGGCGCGGTCAACCAGGACGGGGCGTCGAACGGCATCACCGCGCCCAACGCCGACGCGCAGGCCGACCTCATCACCGAGGCCCTCGCCGACGCCGGGGTCCGGGCCGAGCAGGTCAGCTTCATCGAGGCGCACGGCACCGCCACCAGGCTCGGCGACCCCGTCGAGGTCAGCGGCATCGAGCGGGCGTTCTCCCGGCAGACCGCCCGCAAGCAGTTCTGCGGTATCGGCACGGTCAAGACGTACATCGGCCACATGGACAACGCCTCCGGCCTCGCGGGGCTCGCCAAACTCGTCCTGTCGCTCAAGCACCGGGTCCTGCCGGCGAGCCTCAACTTCGAGGAGCCCAACCAGAACATCGCGTTCGCGCAGACGCCCGTGTTCGTCAACGACCGGACGGTGGCCTGGTCCGACGACGAGCGGGAGACGTTGTTCGCCGGCATCAACAGCTTCGGGCTGAGCGGGACGAACTGTCACCTCGTGCTGCGCAGCGCGGACCCGGCGCCGGCCGGCGACCGTGCCGGCCTGGGCTCGCCATCCTGCTTCCTGCTGCCGCTGAGCGCCCCGAACGCCCCGGCGTTGACCAGGCTCGCCGAGCGGTACCGCGACTTCCTGTCCCGGCACGAGGTGGACCTCGCCGATCTCGCCTTCACCGCGTCGGTCGGCCGGTTGCACCACGGCGTGCGCGCCGCGTTCGTCTTCGAGAGCCGGGCGGAGCTCGACACGCTGCTGGCACAGTTCGTCGCGGGCGGCGAGGGCGCGAGCGCGAATCCGGACCTGGCCCGGGGTAGCTTCCGCCTGGTGCTGGAGCGGGGCGACAAGCGCGAGCCGCACGACCTGCTGCACGCCGAGCACGACGAGCTGAACCGGGAGGCCGGGGCGGTCGTGGCCGCCACCGCCGGGGCGAGCGACCGCGCCGCGCTGCGCCGGCTGGCGTCCCTCTACGCGCGCGGCGCCGAGGTCGACTGGCGGCGGGCCGCGCCCGAGGGCGGCCGGCGGACGTCGCTGCCCACGTACCCGTTCGAGCGGACCCCGTGCTGGATCGACCCCGTCAAGCAGGGCCGCCGGGGCCTGGTCGACGGCGCGGACGTGGTGCGCTCGCTGCACCGCGACATCGTGGTGTGCCGGCTCGCCCCCGAGAAGTTCTGGGAACTGGCCGAACACCGCATCCACGGCGTCAGCGTGCTGCCCGGTACCGGGCTGGTCGAGATGGTCGTGACGTCGGCGCGGCGGCTCGGCCTGGCCGACGCGGACGTGACGCTGCGCAACGTTCTCTTCGCCGCCCCGCTCGCGGTGGCCGACGGCGAGGAGAAGGAGGTGCACGTCATCTTCGAGACCTCGGGCGACGTCGGTACCGTCACCATCGCCAGTCGGGGCGCCGACGGTGCCTGGGTGGAGAACGCCCGCGCCGAACTGGTCCGCGACGTCGTCGCCGAGCCGGTCGCGGCGCTCGACGTCGAGGACCTGCGGCGGCGGTTGGACCGGCCGCTCCAGGAACCCGAGGGCTCCGACCGCGCCAAGGGGCTGGACGTCAGCGACCGGTGGACCGCGACGTTGGGCGCCGGGCACGCCGACCCGGAGGCGACCGAGCTGTTGTACGAGTTCGAGCTGCCGTCGCGGTACCGGGCCGAGCTGCCGAACTACGTCCTGCACCCCTCGCTGTTCGACACCGTCATCAACGCGCCGAGCAACGTCTACGACCAGGAACGGCTGTACCTGCCGTTCTCCTACGGCGTGCTGACCGTCCGCGACTCACTGCCCGCCCGGGTGCTCGCCCACTTCCGCAAGCGGCCCGAGTCCGTGGCCGGTGCGCTGTACGCGTTCGACGTGACCGTGGTCGACCCGACCGGTCGGGTGCTGCTGACGGTGGACAACTACTGCATCAAGTCGGCGGTCGACCTCGACGTCACGGGGCCCGGCGAGTACGGGTACGTCCAGACCTACCGGCGCGTGGCCCTGCCGGCGTCGCCCCGGCACGGCGGCGGAACCGTCCTGCTCTGCGGCGATCTCGGTACCACGTTCGCCGGCGTCCGGGGGCACCTCGAAGCGTCCGGCTACGACTGCGTCCAGGTGTCGAGCGTCGCCGACGCGGTCGACGACGAGCGGCTCGGGGGGCGCCGCGAGTTCGCCTTCGGCGTGCTGGGCTGCCCACCGGCCGGGGGCGACCCGCTCGCCGACGGCACACATGAGCCGGTCGACCGGGCGTGGGGCCTGCTCAAGCTCATCTCGGAGCGGCAGTTCGGGTTCGCCGGCGGCCTGGTGGTCCTGACGCACAACGCGCTTGCGGTCACCGGTGACGAGACGGCGCTGCACCCCGGCCAGGCCGGCCTGCTCGGCATGATGCGCGTCGCGGCCCTGGAGTACAAGGCGCTCGGCATCCGGTGCGTCGACAGCGACGAGCACACCGGCCCGGCGGTGCTGGTGGGTGAGGCCACCAGCGGCGACCGGCCGCCGTTCCTGCTCTACCGCAACGGGCACCCGTACGAGCCGCAGGTGAAGCGGCAGCCGATCCCGCTGCCCGACGGTGACCGGGCGCCGCTGCCCGGTGGCGACGGGGTGACCGTCGTGTCGGGTGGCACGGGCGACCTCGGCACCGCCGTGGCGCGGCACCTGATCCGGCGGGGCGTGCGCAAACTCGTCCTGCTCGGGTCCGACCGGGCTGCCGGGACCCGGCCGGAGTGGTCGGAGTTCGAGCGCGACCTGGACGTGTTCGAGGTCGTCCGGCTCGATCTGGGCGACCGGCGGGCGGTCGAGGGGACGGTGGGCGACCTGCGCGCGCGGCACGGCCGGATCTCCGGCGTGCTGCACCTCGCCGGGCGGCCCGGCGTCGGGTTCCTGTACACGAAGAACCTCGACGAGTTCATGGCGGTCTACCGGCCCAAGGCGCTGGGTGGGGTGCACCTGCACGAGGCCACCCTGGCGGACCGGCCCGACTACTTCGTCGCGTTCTCCAGCATCGCCGGGCTCCTGCTGAACGCGGGCCAGTCCGACTACACGGCGGCGAACCTGGTGCTGGACAGCCTGGCGCAGTACCGCGACCGCGAGCGGCTGCCCGGCCTGAGCATCCAGTGGCCGGCGTGGCGCGAGACCGGCATCGCCCAGCGCATGGACGCGGCCGACGAGGACGAGTTGTTCCCGCCGCTGGACACCGCCGAGGCGGTGGACCTGCTCGACGCCCTGATGACCTCCGGTGGCCATCCGCCGGTGCTCATGCCCGGCCGGATGCGCAGGGCGACCCGGCAGGTGCCGCGCGACGCCGGCCGGAGCGCGGTCGGGCGGGCCGTCGAGGTGCACGGGCTCGACGAGGTCGGCGACCTCGAACGGGGCGTCGCGCAGATCTGGGCGGAAGCGCTCGACCTCGACGTGCTCGACGCGCACGAGGACTTCGGTGACCTCGGCGGCAACTCGCTGCTGACGGCGCAGATGCTGAAGCTCTACGACGAGCGCTACCCGGGTCTGATGGACATCACGGACCTCTTCCGCCACACCACCGTCGCCGCCCAGGTGGCCTGCCTGAAGGCCAGGCTGCACCCGGACGAGCCGGCCGCCGACGGGCCGCCGCCGGCAGCCAGGGCGGACGAGGGCGACATCGACAAACTACTGGACCTGCTGGAACAGGGCGCGATCACGGTCGACGGCAGCCAGGGCCTACTTGAGGAAACGGACGCCAGATGAGCAGCGTGAAGGATTTCATCCTCGAGCAGTTCGTCAACAAGCAGATCGACCGTGACCGCACCAAGCGGTTGCTGCTCGAACTGTCGGAAGCGAACCTGCACGAGGACATCGCGGTCATCGGACTGGCCGGTCGGTTCGCCGAGGCCACGAACGTCGACCAGTTCTGGGAGTTCCTCAAGGTGAGCCGGGACTGCATCCGGGACTATCCGCAGTCCCGCAAGGAGGACATGTACGACATCCTCCGCAACCCGTACTACGCGGAGGTCATGCTGGGCCGGCCGGTCGACGAGGCCGACCTGGACCGGCTCTACTCCGTGAGCGGTTACCTGGACCGGATCGACCACTTCGACTCCCGCTTCTTCGGCATCCCCCCGCTCGAAGCGGACTACATGGACCCGAACCAGCGCATCGCGCTCGAAGTGGCGTACGAGGCGCTGGAGAACGCCGGCTACGGCGGCGAGAGCGCGATCGGGTCGAGGACCGGGGTGTTCCTCGGCCGCGACCAGTCGAACTACTCCTACTACCGGATGTTCTCCGAGCGGCATCCGATGCAGCTGTCCGGCTCGTGGGAGGGGATGGTCGCCAGCCGCATCTCCTACCTGCTGGACCTCAAGGGCCCCTGCATCATGACCGACACCGCGTGCTCGGCCGGCAGCGTCAGCGTCCACCAGGCCATCCAGTCGCTGCTGCTCGGCGAGTGCGACATGGCCCTGGCGGGCGGCATCAACCTGTCCTCCGGCGGCGAGCCGAAGACCAGCTTCCTATCCGGCGCGACGATGGACAACGTGGTCTCCGGCGACGACATCGTGCGCACCTTCGACGCCCAGGCCAACGGCACGCTGTGGGGCGAGGGCGCCGGCATCGTGCTGCTCAAGCCGCTGAAGAAGGCGCTGGCCGACCGCGACCACGTGCGCGCCGTCATCAAGGCCTCCGCCGTCAACAACGACGGCACGTCGAACAGCATCACCGCGCCCAACGCGCTGATGCAGGAGCGGGTCATCCTCGACGCCTGGGCCAAGGCGGACGTGCCGGCGGAGACGATCACGTACGTGGAGGCCCACGGCACCGGGACCGTTCTCGGTGACCCGATCGAGGTCAAGGGCCTGACCAACGCGTTCCGCCGGCACACCGACCGCAGGCAGTTCTGCGGTATCGGATCCCTCAAGACCACCATGGGACACATGGTGGCCGCGTCCGGGTCGGCCTCGCTGGCGAAGGTCGTCAAGTCGCTCGAATCCGGCCTGCTGGCGCCCTCGGCGAACTTCGACGTGCCCAACCCCTACATCGACTTCACCGACAGCCCGCTGTACGTCAACGACCGGCTCATGCCGTGGGACACCAACGGCGAGCCCCGGCGGGCCGGGATCAGCTCGTTCGGCTTCATCCGCACCAACTGCCACATGGTGCTGGAGGAGGCACCCCGCTACCGCGCCGGGCAGCAGCTGCGGGAGCGCTACTGCTTCACCGTCAGCGCCAAGACCGAGGCGGCCCTGATGGCGCTCCTCGACGGGTACGCGGCCGTGCTGGCGGACAGCCCGTGGTCGCTCGCCGACATCTGCTACACGTCCAACGTCGGCCGAGGCCACCACGAGCACCGGGTCATGGTGATCGCGGCGACGAAGGAGCAGTTGGCCGAGTCGGTCGACCGGCTCCGGCGGCGCGGTCTCGGCACCGACGAGCGGCAGGGTATCCACCACGGCGTGCACGCGGTCGTCAGCGACAAGCGGACCGACCTGGGGCCCGGCGACATCACCGCCCAGACCGGCAAGCGGCTCTCCGACTCGGCCAACGCCACACTCGCCGAGTACCGCTCGCGGGGCGACGCCGCCGCCCTCACCGCGCTGGCCGACGCCTACGTCCGTGGCGCGCGCGTCGACTTCGCCGCGTTCTACGCCGACGAGCCGCGTCAGCGGGTACCCCTGCCCACCTACCCGTTCGAGAAGATCCGGCACTGGGCCAAGCCCATGCGCACGAGCGTGCGCAGCTTCGGCGGCGCCGAGACCAACCCGCTGCTGGGTGCGGAGATCAGCCGCTCGGACACCGCGATCGTGTTCGAGAACACGCTGTCGGTCGACCGGCACTGGGTGCTGTCCGACCACCGCATCGAGCACCGGCCCGTGGTGCCCGGCACGACGTACCTGGAGATGGCGCGTGCCGCGCTGGCCGCGGTGGAGAACACCGGCAGCATGCGGTTCGACAACGTGTTCTTCCTGGTCCCCCTCGCCGTCGAGGAGGGGGAGGAGGCGACCGTGCGGACCCGGCTGGACCGGCTGGAGAAGGGCTACTCCTTCCAGGTGTCCAGCTCACAGGACGGCGAGTGGGTCACGCACGTGGAGGGTCGGATCAGCCCGCTGGGCGACGCCGGCCCGGCGGCACCGGTCGACCTCGACGCCCAGAAGCGCGCCGCGATCGAGGTGACCGACCCGTACCCCACCGAGACCGACACGGGCGTGTTCCAGTTCGGTGCGCGCTGGGACAACGTCCGGGCGGTGTGGAAGCACGAGACCGGCGCGTTGACGCTGCTGCGCCTCCCGCAGGGTGTGTCGAGCGAGACGTTCGGGCTGCACCCGGCCAAGCTCGACAACGCGGTGAACCTCATCTCGCAGAACAGCGGCGAGACGTTCCTGCCGTACATGTACAAGAGCTTCGTCCTGCACCGGCCGATGCCGGAGACGTTCTACTCGCTGATCCGTACCGTGCGCGACGACAGCCACGAGGGCGAGACCATCACCTACGACGTGGACCTCGTCGACGTCGACGGTGAGCCGTTCGCGCGGATCACCGACTACACCGTGAAGAAGGTCGACTGGCAGCGGTTCAGCCTGGCCGGACCGCGCCGCTTCCTCCAGGTCGACTGGCTCGCGGTGCCGCGGGTGGCGGCGGAGGCGACCGGCGGCGCGGTGTGGGCGCCGGTGGTGCGGGACAACCCGGCCGGCAGGCGGCTGGTCGCCGCGGTCGAGGCGCAGGGCCACCGGGTCGTCCCGTGTTACGTCGGCGAGCGGACCGACCCCGGTCGGGACGTGTTCGCCCTGGACGAGGCCGGCGCGGGGCTGCTGGCGCAACGGCTGCGGCAGGAGGGCGTCGACGGCGTCCTGTTCGCCACCGACGTCACCGCGCCCGCCGCCACCGGCGAGGCGGCGCTCACCCCCGGGCAGCGGCGGGCAGCCGGCGTGGACGCGCTGTTCGAGCTGTACCGCGCTTTCGTGACCTCCCGGGTCAAACTCACCCGAGGCCTGAAGGTCCTGGGCAGCCAGGCCTGGCAGGTCGGGCCCGACGACGGGGCCACCGATCCGTTCTCCGCCGCCACCGAGTCGCTCGCGCAGGTCATCGGGCAGGAGCACCGGCACCTGCTGGTGGACGTGCTGGACGCGGGTACGGACGTGGACCTGGACTTCCTCCTCCGGGAGGCGTTGGCCGGCTCGGGCGGTGTGCTGCGGGCCGTGCGCGGCTCGCAGACCTACCTGCGGCGTCTGCGGTACGTCGAGACGGCCGACGCGACGGGCGAGTCGCCGTACCGGGGCGGGACGTTCCTGGTCACCGGTGGCGCGGGCGGCCTCGGCCTCAGCGTCGCCGAGGAGATGGCCCACGAGGGCGCCGAGCGGATCATCCTGCTGGGCCGCAGGCCCCTAACCGAGGAGACCGCGCGGCGCGTCGAGAAGATCGCCGGGGCCGAGTACGTCGAGTGCGACGTGTCGCGGGAGGCCGACGTGCGCGGTCTGGCCGCGCGCCTGCGGGAGGAGGCCGTGACCCTCGGCGGCATCGTCCACGCCGCGGGGGTGGCCGGCGACGGGTTCCTGGCGAACAAGCCCCGCCCGGTCTTCGACGCCGTGCTGGCGCCCAAGGTCGACGGCAGTCTCGCCCTGGTGGAGCTGGCCAAGGAACACCCCGGCGCCTTCCTGGTGTTCTTCTCGTCCATCACCGCGATCACCGGCGGGCAGGGGCAGGGCGACTACTGCAGCGCCAACGCGTTCATGGACTCCCTGGCGGTGCGGGCGCGGGCCGAGGGCGTCCGCGCGCTGTCGATCAACTGGCCGACCTGGTCCGAGGTGGGCATGGCGGTGCAGTACGGGATCGGCGACGGCGACTCGCCGTTCCGCGCCCTCACCGTGAAGGACGGCCTGGCCTGGCTGAGCCACTTCCTGCGTGACCCGGCCGACGGCGTCATCCCGACCCGGTTCGACCTCGGGGTGCTGCACGACCGGCTGGACGAGATGCCGTTCCTGCTCGACGACGACGTCGCCGACGCCGTCGCGCGGGCGGGTGCGGGCGGGTCGTCCTCCGATGGCGAGACGACCGAGGTCCGGGTCGTCGGCCTGTCCGACCCGAACCAGACCCAGCTGAGGATCGGCGCGGTCTACGGCGCGGTGCTCGGCATGGCGGAGGTCGACGCCCACGCGAGCTTCCAGGACCTGGGCGGCAACTCGCTGATGACGGCGCAGTTGCTGCAGCGGGTCGAGGAGGTCTACCCCGGTCGGATCGACATCGCCGACCTGTACTCCTACGCGAGCGTCGCCAGCCTCGCCGGCTACATCGACGAGCGCATCGCGGCGGAGTCCGGTCCGGCCGAGCCGGACCCGGCCGACGTCGGGGACATCGACCAGTCGCTCCAGGACGTCCTGGCGGAGATCGGCGACGCGGAGCTCACTACCATGTTCGCCGCCGACGCCGACGGGGCGGGGAGGAACCAGGCATGAGGTCGAACGCCGAGCTGAAGAAGGACCTGCTGCGGTACCTGCTCATGCAGGTCAAGCAGGAGGCGCTGGACGTCGACCGGGCGAAGGAGTTCATCCGGGCGATCGGCGCCGACGGCCGCGACGCCGACGACCGGATCGCCGTCGTCGGCATGGCCTGCCGCTTTCCCGGCGCGTCGGACAAGGAGCAGTTCTGGCGCAACCTGGTCGACGGCCGGGAGTCGATCGGTGACTTCCCGCCGCTGCGCCTGGACGACCTGCGCCGGGTCGAGGGCGGCACCTCGGCCGTCCGCAAGGGCGGCTACCTGGACCGCATCGACCTGTTCGACGCGGAGTACTTCGGCATCCCGCCGCACGTGGCGACGCAGCTCGACCCGTACCACCGCAACCTCCTGGAGGTGCTGGTGGAGACGATGGAGGACGCCGGGTACGCCAGGAGCGAGCTGTCCGGGTCCCGGACCGGCATCTTCGTCGGCAACGACCACACGCACCGGCTGATCACGTCCTACCTGCCGTTCCTGTCGGAACTGGACTTCGCGGCCATCACCGGCTCGTGGTCGGGCATCCTGGCCAGCCGGCTGTCGTACCTGTTCGACCTGCGCGGTCCGGCCACCGTCATCGACACCGGATGCTCGTCCGGCCTGGTCGCGGTGGACGCCGCGATCAAGGCCCTGCGCAACGGCGACTGCGACACCGCGTTCGTCGCCGCCATCAACCTCTTCCTGTCGCCGTCCAGCCTCGGCAACGAGACCGAGTCCGCCGACCACCGGGTGCGGGCCTTCGACACGGCGGCCGACGGGACGGTGTGGAGCGAGGGCGTGGCCGGGGTCTACCTCAAGCCGCTCTCGCGCGCCCTCGCCGACGGCGACCACGTCTACGGCGTGCTGCTCGGCAGCGCGGTCAACAACGACGGCCGCAGCAACGGCCTCACCGCCCCGAACGCGCAGGCGCAGAAGAACCTGCTGGTCAGCGCGTGGAAGCGGGCCGGCATCGCGCCGGAGTCGGTCTCCTACATCGAGGCCCACGGCACCGGCACGACACTGGGTGACCCGATCGAGGTCAAGGGGCTGACCAGCGCCTTCGCCGAGTTCACCCACCGTCGGCAGTTCTGCGCGATCGGCTCGGTGAAGACCAACATCGGCCACACCGTCGGGGCCGCGGGGCTGGCGTCGCTGATCAAGACCCTGATGTGCCTGGACCGCCGGACCATTCCGCCGTCGATCCACTTCGACGTGCCGAACGAGCTGCTCGACCTGGCCAACAGTCCGGTCTACGTCGCCGACCGGCTCACCGAGTGGGAGGAGGGCGACACCCCCCGCCGCGCCGGCGTGAGCAGCTTCAGCCTGAGCGGAACGAACTGCCACGTCGTGCTGGAGGAGGCGCCGGCCCGGGCGGCGGTCCCCGAGCAGGCACGTCAGCTGCGGGTCTTTCCGATCTCGGCGCGGAGCGAGGACCTGCTGGCCCGCACCGCGGCGCTGCACCTGGCGCACCTCGACCGCCATCCCGAGCACCGCCTGGCCGACGTGTGCTTCACCATGCAGGTGGGCCGCGAGCATCAGGCCGTGCGGGCGGTCGTCCTGTGCGAGACCCGGGCCGGCCTGCGTGACGGGCTGCTCCGGCTGCTGCGCCCGGAGCAGGCCGACGACTCGCCCCCGGTGGACGACGGCGTCGTGCTGCGCGCCGACGCGCCGTCCCGGCCCGGCGCCGGGTTGTCCGGTCACCTCCGCGACGCGGTCACCGCCTTCCTGTCGGGTCGCGCCCGGCCCTTCGCCGGCCTCGACCGGGACGCGGACGTGCGGCGGGTACCGTTGCCGCCCCAGCCGTTCCAGCACGTGCGGCTGTGGGACGAGACGGTCCGGGCGCATCCGGTCCCCGGTGAGCCGGGGCAGGAGCCCACCGACCCGGTCGACCGGCTCCGGGCCATCCTGTCCCGGCCGTCGCACCTCGACGGGCTCCAGGAGTCCGGTGCGGACGCGGTGCCCCGCAAGGTGATCGCCGGGGTGTGGTCCGGCATCCTCGGCTACCCGACGATCCGCGGCGTCGACGACTTCTTCGCCCTCGGCGGTGACTCGATCTCGTCAGTGAAGATCACGCAGTTGCTCAACGCGGTGCTCGGCATCGAGATCCCGCCGACCACCCTGCTGACGAAGCCGACGTTCGACGAGTTCGCAGACGTGGTGATCCGCGCCCACGGGGTGGACGAGAGCCTGGTCCGGTCGCGGTTGAGCGGGTCGACCCGCCGGCCGGTGCCGGTGGAGCACGTCGTCGAGTCCTACGAGCTGCCGCTGACCGCCGCCCAGCGCAGCATGTTCGTCTCCAGCCAGGTCGACGAGGAGTCGGTGGCGTACAACGTCAGCGGCCTGACGATCCGCCCCGGCGCGCTCGACGTCGCCGAGCTGGAGGAGTGGCTGCGCGTCCTGGTACGCCGGCACGACAGCCTCCGCTCGACGTTCCACCTGCGGGATGGCGAACCCTTCCAGCGGGTGCACGCGGAGGTGCCGGTCGCGGTCGAACACCGGCGGCTCGGCGCCCTCCCGGAGGGCGACAGCCACGAGAGCGCGGCCCGCCGGGAGATGCAGCGGTTCGTCCGCCCGTTCCTGCTCGACAGCGCCCCGCTGTTCCGCGTCGGCTACTTCGAGTTCGACGACGGCGTGTCGTGCGTGGCGATCGACATCCACCACATCATCACCGACGGCACCTCGATGGGCATCCTGTTCCGGGACCTCGGGGCCATCGCGGAGGGTGCCCCGCTGCCGCCGCTGCCGTCGAGCTACCGTGCGGCGATCCGCAGCCTGCTGGAGCGGCAGGGCGGCGCCGACATGGTGGCGCACCGCGACTACTGGGTGGCCCGGTTCGCCGACGGCGCGCCGACCCTGCAACTGACCACGGACTGGCAGCGGGCGGAGGTCGCCACCGCGGCGGGCGCGACGCTCTTCGCGTCCGTCGACGGCGAGACGCTGGAGGCCGCCAAGCGGTACGCGCGGGCGCACAACCTCACCCTCTACATGGTGCTGCTCGGCGTGTTCCAGCAGTTGCTGTCCCGGCTCAGTGGCCAGGGCGACGTCGTGATCGGCGCGCCGGTGATGGGCCGGCCCGACCTGACCTACCAGGATCTCGTGGGCATGTTCGTCACCACGCTGCCCATCCGGGTCACCGCCGCGCCGACGACCGGCGTCGGTGACTTCCTCGCCGGCCTGCGGACCACCGTGCTGGAGGCGTTCGAGCACCAGGAGTACCCGCTGGAGTCCCTGGTCGAGGAGCTGAACCCGCCCCGCGTACCCGGCCGCCGGCCGCTGTTCGACGTCTGCTTCGTGCACCAGAACACCGACATGGGCCTGGAGCCCGACGACGAGCGGATCCTGCCGTTCGACGACGGCAGCGCCAAGTACGACATCACCCTCAGCACCCGGGAGGCCGACGGCGCGCTGCTGCTGGAGTGGGAGTACTCCACCGCCCTGTTCCGCGAGGAGACGATGGCGCTCTACGCGGAGCGCTACGCGACGCTGCTCAGGTCCTTCCTCGCCGCCGCCGTCGACACCCCGGTGGGCACGCTCGACCTGATGCCCGAGCGGGAGGCGGAGCTGGTCCGGACGTTCGCGACGGTACCCGCGCCGGCGCTGGACTCCCGCGGTATCGCGCGGCTGTTCGAGGAGCACGTCGCCGCCGCTCCCGACCGGACGGCGCTGATCGCCGACGATCGGAGCCTGACGTACGGGGAGCTGAACGCCAGGGCCAACCGGATCGCGCACGGTCTGATCCGGCTGGGCGTGACCCCCGGTTCACCGGTGGCGCTGCTGCTGGACCGCTCGACCGACATGGTCGCCGCCATCCTCGGTGTGCTCAAGGCGGGGTGCTTCTACCTGCCGCTGAACACGGACTTCCCGCCCGAGCGGCTGCGGATGATGGTGGCCGACGCGGGCGCCGGCCTCCTGCTCACCTCCGACGCCCGGAGCGGGCAGGCGGCGGAGCTGATCTCCGAGCGACTCCGGATCGTCGGCGTCCACCACCTCGCGGAGGCGACGGCCGCCAGCGGGAACCCGGGGCTGCCGGGCAGCAGCGCCGACGAGGCCTACATCATGTACACGTCCGGGACCAGCGGTGTGCCGAAGGGGTCGGTGATCCGGCAGCGGAGCGTGCTGCGGGTGGTCCACCAGTCCGTCTTCTACGCCGCCGACCCGAGCGACGTCTTCCTCATGATCTCGGAGTACTCGTTCGACGGCTCCATCTACGACATGTTCGGGGCGCTGACCAACGGCGCGTCGCTGGTGCTGCTGGACAAGGCGTCCGTGCTGGACCTCGACCGGCTCGGTGCCGCGATCGAGCGGCACGGGGTCACCAGCTTCTTCATCACCACGGCGATGTTCAACGCGCTGATCGACCACGCGTCGGGCTCGCTCGGCGGTGTCCGCAGAGTGATCTTCGGTGGCGAGATCGCCTCGCCGGCGCACGTGAAGCGGGCGTTCGACCTGCTCGGGCCGGGTCGGATCAGCCACGCCTACGGCCCGACGGAGACCACGGTCTTCGCGACCATCCACACGCTCGACGCGCTGGACCCCGACGACGCCGTCCCGATCGGCACGGCCATCAACGACACCTCGCTGTGGGTCCTCGACGAGCGGCTGGAGCCGGTGCCGGTCGGCGTCAGCGGCGAGCTCTACATCGGTGGGGCCGGCCTGTCCGACGGCTACCTGAACCAGCCCGAGTTGACCGCCGAGCGGTTCGTGTACTCGCCGGCGGTACCGGGGGAGCGGCTCTACAAGACCGGCGACATCGTCACCTTCAAGACCAACGGCCTGCTCTACTACACGGGCCGCGTCGACCAGCAGATCAAGCTCAGGGGCTACCGCATCGAGCTGGCGGAGATCATTCAGGTCGCGCTCGACGAGCCCCACGTCCGCTGGGCACACGCGGGTCTGTACGAGACCGCGGAGGGCAGCAGGAGTCTGTGCCTCTGGGTCGGGTACGTGGACGACCAGGACCACGAGCCGGTGCTGCGGGCGGCCCTGTCCCGACGGCTGCCCGACTACATGGTGCCCTCCTTCATCGTCAAGGCCGACACGGTCCCGCTGAACGCGAGCGGGAAGGTCGACGTGGCGGCGTTGCCGAAGCCCGACTTCACGGCGGGGCCGGCGGCGGCGGCGCCGGAGACCGACTCGCTGCGCGTGCTCGCCGACGCGTGGCAGCACGTGCTGGGCGTCCCGGTGGACGACATCGACGCCGACTTCTTCGCGCTGGGCGGCGACTCGATCAAGGCGATCCAGATCGTGGCCCGGCTCCGCGAGCAGGACGTCGCCATCCGGGCCGCGGACCTCCTCGGCAACGCGACCATCCGGACGCTGGAGGAGAAGCTGTCCGGCGCCGCCGCCACCGGGACCGCGCTGCGGGCGTACGACCCCACGCCGCGGACCGGGGCGATCACGCCGAGCCCGATCCAACTGGCGTTCCTCGACGACCCGGACGCCCCGACCCGGGTGTTCAACCAGTGCCTGCTGGTCACGTCGGCACAGCCGGTGTCGCTGGAGCAGTTGGTGCGGGCGGGGGAGCGGCTCGTGCGCCACCACGACCTGCTCCGCGTCGAGGTGGACGATCAGGGCGGGCTCAGCCTGCGCGACGTCGACGCCCCGACGCTCGTCCACGCCGAACAGGCACCCGACGGGCTCTCCGACGACGCCCTCGCCGAGTACCTGAAGACGGTGCAGGCGCGGGTCGACGTGCGGGGCGGCCCGGTCGTCAGCCTCGCCGCCGGACTGGGCGATGGGGGCGAGCGGTTCGCCGTCGCGATCCACCACCTGGCCGTGGACGTCGTGTCGTGGGGTGTCCTGCTGGAGGACCTGGCCATCAGCCTCGCCGACCCGGACGCCGAGTTGCCCGCCAAGACCATGCCGTTCCCGGCGTGGACGAGCGAGGTCAAGCAGCGCGCCCAGGACGGCGGATTCCGCACCCAGTTGCCCTACTGGCTGGACCTGGCGCGCGGCGCGGGCGACGCGGGCGAGGTGTTCGCCGAGCGCGACGTGAAGCGGTCCGAGACCGCCGCGACGGTCGTGCGGCTGGCCGAGACCGACGACTTCTCGGTCTTCGACGCCGCCCGGGAGGCACACGGCGCGAGCCACGCCGACACCGTCCTCACCGTCGTCGCGCGGGCGCTGGCCTCGGTCACCGGTCAGCAGCGGGTGCTGTTCACCCTGGAGGGGCACGGCCGCGAACCGATCGCGGGCGACCACGATCTCACCCGGACCGTCGGCTGGTTCACCAGCACCTTCCCCCACCTGGTCCAGGTGGAGCGAAGCGTGGCGGACACCATGGACGGCCTTCGGCAGTCGTTCGACCGGCTGCCGGACAAGGGCGCCGGCTTCGGCCCCCTGCTGCGCTTCGACGTCGGCCTGGGCGCGCAACGGAGCACGCTGGCCGCCATCCGGCCGCAGATCGGCTTCAACTACCTGGGCGGCCAGGTCAGCGGTGACGGCATCACCGTCACCCACCTGCCGGTGGACATCACCACCGACGGGGACCACCACCTGCCGCACCCCCTCGACATCATCGCCTCCCGGAGCGGGGGTGAGCTCCTCATCGAGGTGCGTTACCCGCGGGCGTGGGAGGCGAGCGGCACCGCCAAGAAGATCGTCGCGGCGGTCGAGGAGTCGTTCCACGAGGTCCGGAACGCCCTCAAGTCCGGTGAACCACGGGGCTTCCAGGTCTCCTCGCCGATCCGCCAGGACGTGCTCGCCGACATCCTGCTGGATGTCGGGGGCGGGATCTAGCCTCCGGCGTGACGACGATCCCATCCCCCGGCACCGGCCGCCGGACACCACGGCCCGCACCCCGCGTCAGTGCTAAGTAGAGAGCCTGGTTCATGGTTGACAAAGACAACATTGAGTCCATCTCCGGTCTGGCCGCGATGCAGAAGGGCATGCTCTTCAGCCACGCCGTGGACACCGGCTCGGACGCCTACGTGGAGCAGTTCGACTTCGTGATCAGCGGCGAGGTCGACGTCGAGCACATGCGTACGGCGCTCGCGGGGGTGTCCCGCACCTACAGCGTCCTGCGCACGATCTTCTCGTACCGCAACACGGACCAGCCGTACCAGATCGTGTTGAAGGAGTGGGCGCCGCAGCTCGACGTCCGCGACTACCGGGACCGGCCCGACCGTGACCGGGACGTCGAGGAGTTCAAGGTCGCCGACCGCGCGAAGGGCTTCGACCTCAGCGGGGACGTCCTGCTGCGGGCGACCCTGATCCGGCTGGCCGACCGCCGCTGGCGTCTCGTGTTCACGTTCCACCACATCATCCTCGACGGCTGGTCGCTCGGCCCGCTGTTCGGGACGCTGATGGGCTACTACGAGGAGCTGACCCGGTCCGGCTCGTTCCAGGCGCGGCCCGAGGCGCTGCCCTACCGCGACTACGTCGCCTGGTACGAGCGGCAGCACGACGAGGACGCCCGGCGGTACTGGGCGGAGGCGTTGGAGGGCTACGAGAACGAGGCCGTGCTACCCGCGACCCCCCGTCCCGGCGGCTACCGTGGCGCGACCCACCGGTTCACCCTCCCGGCCGAGCTGTACGAGGAGCTGAAGGGGTTCGCGCAGAAGGCCGGTGTCACCCAGAGCGCCGTCTTCCAGGCCGCCTGGGGCGTCGTGCTGCAGAAGTTCACCTACGCCGACGACGTCGTCTTCGGCAGCGTCGTCTCCGGGCGCGGCACCGAGTTGGCCGGCATCGGCGACGCGGTGGGGTTGTTCTGCAACACGCAGCCGGTCCGGGTGACGACCACGCAGGACCAGCACTTCACCGGGCTGTGCCGGGAGGTGCAGCAGTCCTACCTGCGGGCGAGTTCCTTCGAGCACTACGCGCTGCACGAGATCCAGGGCCTCACCCCGCTGAAGAACAAGCTGCTCAACCACGTCGTGGCCTTCGAGAACTACCCGTTGTCCGAGCAGTTGCGCGACTTCGCCGACGACAGCGGTGACGGGCTCACGTTCGACGGCGTCGAGGTCTTCGAGCGGACGAGCTACGACCTGCACATCGTGGTCAACCCCGGCCGTGACTTCGCGATCACGTTCGCCTACAACGAGAACCACTACGCGCCGGGGTTGATCCAGGCCCTGGAGCGCTCCCTGTGCAACGTCCTCACCTCGGCGGTGCGCAACCCGCGGGTACGCGTGGCCGACATCGCCCTGTGGGACAGCCGGGCGGCGGACGTCGCGACGCCGCAGCAGGCGCACTCCACCATGCTGGACTCCTCCGTGGTGGACGTCTTCGCCGACGTCGTCGCGACCCACCCGGAGAAGACCGCGCTGGTGTGGCGGGGCAGGGAGTTCAGCTACGCGGAGGTGGACCGCTGGTCCGATGCCGTGGCCTGGGAGCTCAAGAGCCGTGGCGTGGTTCCGGGCGTGGCGGTCGGCGTGCTCGCGGACCGCCGTCCGGAGTTGGTCGTGGCGATCCTCGGGCTGTTGAAGAACGGGAACTTCTACGTCCCGATCGACACCAAGGACGCCAAGCCCCGGGTGGAGTACGTCGTCGCCGACGCAGGCGTGCGCGACCTGTGCACCGTGGCGGAGTTCGCCGACCGCGCGCCGGCGGCGGCCCGGGTGCTGCTCGTCGACCCGCCGGCCGGGGACGTGCCGCCGTTTCCCCGGCAGCGCAACCTGAACGGTGCCACGGCGTACCTCATGTACACGTCGGGCTCCACCGGCAACCCCAAGGGTTGCAAGATCACGCACCGCAACATCCTGCGCCTCTTCGCGGACCAGGAGTTCTTCGACTTCGACGACCGCCAGGTCCTGATGTTCACCGGTTCGCCCGCCTTCGACGCCAGCACGTTCGAGATCTGGGGAACCATGCTGTTCGGCGCGACCCTCGTGCTCGCCGACGAGCTGGACGTGCTCGACGGTGACCTGATGCGCGAGGCGATCAAGCGCAACGACGTGACCGGCATGTGGCTCACCGCGCCGCTGTTCAACCAGCTCTGCGACTACGACCCGGCGATCTTCGACCGGCTCGGACACCTCGTCGTGGGCGGCAGCGCGTTGTCGGTCCAGCACCTCGCGAAGGTCCGCAGCGCCTGCCCGAGCCTGCGGATCACCAACGGCTACGGTCCCACCGAGAACACGACGTTCTCCACGACGTACCAGATCCGGGACGAGGACCTGCTCCGCGAGCGCATTCCGATCGGCCGCCCGCTGGCGCACTCGTCGGCCCACGTCCTGGACCGGGGCCTCAACCCGCTGCCACCCGGCGCGGTCGGCGAGCTGTGCGTGGGGGGTGACGGCGTGTCGACCGGGTACCACAACCGGCCGGACCTCGACCTCGCCGCCTTCGTCACGGTGCCGGCGCTCTCCAGCCGACGCCTCTACCGCACGGGTGACCTCGTCCGCGAGCTGCCCGACGGGTCGCTCGACTATCTCGGCCGGGCCGACGACCAGGTCAAGATCAGCGGCTTCCGGGTCGAGTTGGGCGAGGTCGAGAGCCTGCTCCGGTCCGTCGAGCACGTCGAGGACGCGGCCGTGATCTGCGTCGAGGTGGACGGGGAGAAGAGCCTGCGCGGCTACTACGTCGCCGGTAGGCAGATCGCGCCCGAGGTGGTGCGGCAGCAGATGGCGCAGCAGGCCGCCCCGTACATGATCCCCGCCGGGCTGGTGCAGCTCGACCGGATCCCGTTGAACAAGAGCGGCAAGGTCGACCGGACCCGGCTGGCCGAGATCCGCCCCGAGCCCGAGGCCCGCCCCGAGGCGCCGCATCTCGGACCGGTGTCCGACATGACGCGGATCCTCTTCGACATCATCGCCGACCTCGTCCCCGCCGAGACGATCGACGTCAACCGCAACTTCTTCGACCTCGGGATCAACTCGCTCAACCTGTTGACCATCAACAACCGGCTGCGCAAGGTGTTGGACCGGAACGTGCCGCTGGTGCAGCTCTTCCAGCACACCTCCATCGCCTCCCTCGCCGCCTTCCTCGCCGTCGCCGACAGCGGCGACGACCCGACCACCGACGCCGACGACGCCGAAGCCGCCGCCGACGACGCCTTCGCCGAGCAGGAGGAGGAGCACGCCTTCTCCGCCACCGCCCTGCTGCGCGAGATCGCGGACGAAATCGCCGAGGAACTCGCCGCCGATCTTGAGAAGGAGCTCTGACCATGCCGGAGAGCAGGGCCACCAAGCGCCGCGAGACCGGACTGGAGATCGCCGTCGTCGGCATGGCCGGCCGGTTCCCGCAGGCCGAGGACATCGACCAGTTCTGGGCCAACCTGGTCGAGGGCGTCGACGCCATCTCCCGCTTCACCGACGACGAACTGCTCGGGGTGGGTGTGGCCAAGGCGGCGCTCGACGACGAGAGGTACGTCCGGGCCAAGGGTGTCTTCCCGAACATCGAGTACTTCGACGCGGAGTTCTTCAACTACGCCCCGGCCGACGCCACCCTGCTGGACCCTCAGGTCCGCGCCCTGCACGAGGAGGTTTTCCACGCCCTGGAGGACGCGGGCTACTCGGCGGAGGGCCGGCCCGAGGTCATCGGCCTGTTCCTCGGTGCGACGAACAACCTCCCCTGGGAGACGCACACCCTGACCCGGCACATCCTGGAATCCGGGATGACGTTCACCGGCATGCAGCTCAACGACAAGGACTTCGCCGCCACCCGGATCGCGTACGCCCTGGACCTGAAGGGCCCCGCGTTCACCCTGCACACGGCGTGCTCGACCTCGTTGGTCGCCATCGACATGGCGTGCCGTAACCTGTGGACCGGGTCGTGCCAGATCGCGCTCGCGGGCGGGAGTGGACTGACGCTGCCGCACAAGAACGGGTACCGCTACCAGGAGAACATGATCCACTCGCCGGACGGTCACTGCCGGCCGTTCGACAAGGACGCGGCCGGCACCGTCGAGGGCAACGGCGTCGGCGTCGTGGTGCTCAAACGCCTGGAGACCGCGCTCCGCGACGGCGACCACGTCTACGCGGTGATCAAGGGCTCGGCGGTCAACAACGACGGTAACCGCAAGGTCGGCTACACCGCGCCGAGCATCGAGGGACAGGCCGAGGTCATCCGCAAGGCCTACCGCGTCGCCAACGTCCCCACCGCCGAGGTGTCCTACGTCGAGACACACGGCACCGGCACCTCGCTCGGCGACCCGATCGAGGTCGAGGCGCTGCGCAAGGCGTTCGGCACGGGTGAGCCGGGCGCGACCGGGCTCGGCTCGCTCAAGGCGAGCATCGGCCACCTCGACACGGGTGCCGGCGTCGCCTCCCTGATCAAGGTGTGCAAGATCCTGCAACACCGGACCGTGCCGCGCAGCCTGCACTTTAAGGAGCTGAATCCGAACGTCGACCTCGACGGCAGCCCGTTCTACGTCGTCGCGGAGCAGCAGGAACTGCGGCCGAAACGGTCGAAGACCGACGAGGTGCTGCCGCTGCGCGCCGGCGTCAGCTCGTTCGGCATCGGCGGCACCAACGCCCACGTGGTGCTGGAGGAGGCGCCCGAGGCGAGGCCGGCCTCGTCCACGGGCCGGACGTACAACACGTTCGTCGTCTCGGCGTCGTCCGCGGACGCTGTCGGGCGGATCAAGCGGAACTTCGTCGACTACCTGGCCGCGCACCCGGACCTCGACGGCTCGGACCTGGCCTGGACCCTCCAGAACCGGCAGCGCCGCCTCGCGCACCGGTACGCGGTGGAGTTCGGTGACGTCGCGCAGTTGCGGGAGCGGCTCCAGGAGTCCCTGGACGCCGACGAGCCCTCCGCGCAGGTCCACAAGAACGCCCGGCGCGACGCCTACTTCCTCTTCAGCGGTCTCGGCGCGCAGCACCTGCGCATGGCCCGCGGCCTCTACGAGACGGAACCCGACTTCCGGGCGCACCTGGACGAGTGCTTCACGATCAGCGCGGCCCAGGGCCACGAGGTGCCCCGCGAGGTCTTCTTCGGCGACTCCGCCGAGGCGGAGAGACAGCTGAACAACATCGGGACCACCCAGATCCTGCTGTTCATGCTGGAGACGTCGATGGCCCGGACGCTCATCGGGTGGGGTCTCAAGCCGAAGGGGATGATCGGGCACAGCACCGGCGAGCTGGCGGCGGCCTATGTCGCCGGTGTGTTCTCGCTGGCGGACGGCATCCGCCTCGTCCAGGCCCGGGGCAGCCTGATGGACACCACGGTCGAGGGCGCGTTGACCTCCGTGCGGGCGCCGGAGGACGTCGTCCGGGGCATGCTGACCGACGAGTCGGCCATCGCCGCGGTGAACGGCCCCGAGGACTGCACCGTCTCCGGTACCCCGCGCGCCGTCGCCGAGGTCGAGCGGCAGTGCGCCGAGCGGGAGATCAAGTTCTCGCACATCGAGGCCGACCACGCCTACCACTCGCAGTACATGGATTCCATGCTCGGCCGGTTCCGCGAGGTGCTGGACCAGGTGACCCTGCACCAGCCGAAGATCCCGTACCTGTCGAACGTGACCGGTACGTGGATCACGGCGGCACAGGCCACCGACCGCGAGTACTACTGCTCGCACGCCCGCGAGACGGTCCGGTTCGCCGCCGGCGTCGAGGCGATCCTGGAGCGCGGTGGCACCCTGTTCGTCGAGGTCGGACCGGGCAAGTCGCTGTCGTCGTTCGTGCGCGCCATCGGCCGCGACGCCGAGGTCACCACGGTGAACATGCTGCGTCACCGGATGGAGGAGGTCAGCGACGAGGAGCACCTGGCCCGTGCGGTCAAGAAGCTCTGGGAGAACGGTGTCTCGCTGGACTGGAAGGCGTTCCACAAGGGTCGTCACCCGCGCAAGGTGACGCTGCCGCTGTACCCGTTCGAGAAGGTCGAGTACCCGGTCGACATCGAACAGTTCCAGCGGCTCGTGGAGGGCCAGACCGACGCCGGCCCGCGCGCCGCGACCGTCCAGCCCACCCGGCAGGCCGTCACCGGCACCGAAGCCACGACCGGGCCGGTGCCCGCGTCGCGGCTGGCGTGGGCACCGTCGATGCGCCCGTCCTCGACCGGGAAGGAGCAGCCCAAGGTCCTGATCGCCCTGACCGACGACCGTCGTGGGCTCAAGCGCGTGCTGGACGGGGTCGCGCACTGGCGGACGCTGTACGTGTCGTTCGGTCCGCAGTACCGGTTCGACCGGCTCTCCGGTGCGGTGGTCCGCCCCGGCCACGACGACGACCTCAGGCGGCTGCTCGACGACCTCGAACGGCACGCCCTGGCCGGTGACACGGTCGTGGTGGACCGCACCGACCACCCGTCGCTGGTGACCACCCTGCGCGGACTCTGCGCGGCCATCCCCGACATGCGGGAGCGGTGCGTGAAGGACGTCGTGGTGCTGGACACCGGTGACCTCCTGGGCGCTCACGGTGACGTCGTACCACTACTCATCGGCCTCAACCACGAGCACCCGACGTTCCGGGTCCGGGCTCTGCGCTGCGACGCCTCCCTCGACGACCGTGCCGGACGGGCGGCGTGGCGCGAACACCTGCAAACGGAGCTGGAGGCGCACCGGCCCGACGACGTCGCGGTCAGCTACGAGCGGGGTCGGCGACTCGTGCCCCGGTTGGTCCCGCTGGACGGCGCCGTCGCGGCGGCCGGGCGGGCGACCAGGACGGCGCTCCTTGCGCGTCGCCGTGACGTCGAGAACGTGGTGCGCGACCTGGCGGGGGCGAACCCCGCCCGGACCGTCGAGATCCTGCCGTTCGACCTCGGCTCGGACCCCGGGGGGACCCGGGTCGGCGTGGTGGACGAGCGGATCACCGTGCTTCCCGTGGTCACCGGTTCCACGTGGGAGGAGCTGGCCGGCACGCTGTCGGGCGGGTTGCGTGCCCTGCCCGCGGTCGACGAGGTCGTGCTCTGGGACACGCCCAGCCGGGACGGCGCCACCGACGGTCCCGACCAGCGTCGACTCCTCGGCCTGCTGACCGAGGTGGGCCGGGAGCAGCGGATTCCGTGCTACGTCCTGTCCCGACCGGGGCTGGACCGGGACGGGTGGGACCGGCACGTCACCACCTGGTTCGCCGACAACGAGCGCGCCGCCGCCGAAGCGGGCATCACCCGGCTCTACTCGTTCGCCGACCTGCGGGAGGCCGATCGTTCGGTCCTGGACCTGTTGCCCCGGATGCGCGACGCCGGTATCCGCACGGCGTACCACGGCGTGGACCTCCTCCGGGCGCAGGCGGCGGCCAAGCTGGTCGACGTCGAGGTGGAGTCCGGCCGTGCCGACGAGCGGCAGGCGATCGCGGCGGTGATCGAGCGTGAGGTCCGGACGCTGCTCGGCTTCAGCGAGATCGACGGCCGCGCGGACATCTTCGACATCGGCCTCGACTCGGTGAAGCTGGTGCAGTTCACCAACGCCCTGGACCGCAACGGTTACAAGGTCCTCGCCAAGGAGGTCTACAACCACCCGACGATCGCCGGGCTCGCCGCCTTCATCGAGCGGACGGTCACGCGCGGCGGATCGGAGGACATGTCCTTCGACAGCCTCGCCGTGCTGCTGGAGCAACGCCTCGGCGCGCCGTGTGTCTTCCGTGAGGTCAAGTCGGGGCGGGACGAGGACACGCTCGTCGTGCTCGCCGTGGCGGGGCTGGACGAGGCGCTGAAGAAGAGGGTGGTCCGGGAGTTCACCGAGCTCCGGGTACCGACCGAGTTCGTGCCGCACTACGTGGTCGCGGGTGGCCCGGACGACATCGGCATGGGCCTGGACTTCGAGGCGCTCAGGGCGAGCGCGGGGCTCCCGTCCTACCCGGGCGGCTACGCCGCGGTCTTCGACGAGATCGACCGCCGGCAGGAGGAACTGCGCAGGTCCATCGGCGCCCAGCCGGTGAAGTGGACGTACCCGATCAGCGCGATGCAGAAGCAGCACTTCGCCACCGAGTCGCGCCTCCAGCTCTACCTGATCCAGCTCCGTGAGCTGGTCGACCTGGACGTGCTCCAGCAGGCGCTGTGCGACGTGATCGGGCGGCACGGGCTCATGCGCAGCTTCCTGACCCGGTCGTTCGGGCGGTTCCGGTGGAAGGAGTTCGAGGCCCCGGAGGTCATCGCGCTGCCGCGCCTGGACATGTCCGGCCTGGAGCCGCACGAGCAGGAGGAGCTGCGGGCGGAGTTGGTCAAGCGCGAGTGGAGCATGGACTTCAAGGTCGTCGACAAGCCGATGTACCAGGTCGTCCTGATCACGTACAACGACCGCTCGCACGACCTGCTCTTCCAGTTCGACCACTCGATCTTCGACGCGGCGTCCGGCCAGTTGTTCCGGGGCGACCTCCTCAAGCGCTACGAGGAGCTGATGGCCGGCACGGGTCGGGCGATGCCGATCGCCAAGAGCTACCGGCACCTGCAGGACCAGATCGCCAAGGGGCCGGTCGACATCACCTCGGACGAGTTGATCGAGAAGTTCGACCTGGTGGAGTACGTCCGGTACGCCAAGACCATCCAGGAGAGGTCCGCCCGGTTCGCCAACAGCCCGATCCGGGACGTCCGCTACTCGGTCGAGCTGGACCGGCTGCGGAACGCCGATGGCACCGAGCCGGACCTGTTCTACCTGGTCGTGCACCTCTATGCCCGCGTCGTCAGCCGTCTGCTCGGCATCGACAAGGTGGCGCTGATCACGCTCCTGCAGTCGCGCGTGTTCGAGGACAAGGACTACTCCGAGGTGATGGGCATGGTCCTCGGCAGCCTCCCCGTGCTGGTGCCCGCGGAGCGCGACACGATGCGTGACCTCGACGGGATCATCACCGACAAGGTCCGCATGATGAACAAGAACAACGTCAGCTTCCTGAACCTGGTGCAGAACGTCCGGTCGATCGTGAAGCACCGGAAAGTACTGTCCGTGATGGGCAAAACACTCCGGCCGACGTGCTTGCTGAACTTTGTCGGAAATGTCGAGGACGAATACGACGCAATTTGGGACATGACGCTCGCACAATTGACCGACGATCAGGCCAAACTGGACTATGCGGACTGCTACTGTGTCTCGAAGGTCGGCAACGGACGCCTGGATCTGCTCCTCCTGAGCAAGTGGGTCGAGGACCCACACGAGCTGATCCGCATTCTGGATGACGAGGTCGAGTACCTGACTAGCCGCGTTTCCGCCGGCTAGATGTGTGATTACGAGGGAGGATGATAATGGCTGTAATCGAACTGGACCACGTCACGAAAACGTATAAGTCACGGGGTCGTCGGACGGTGGCCAACGACGACGTGAGCCTGCGCGTCGACGCGGGTGAGGTGTTCGGCCTGTTCGGCCACAACGGCGCGGGCAAGACGACGATCGTGAACCAGCTGCTCGGGTTGTTGAAGCCCGACTCGGGCTCGATCGTCATCGACGGCAAGGACATCACGAAGAACCGGAACCTGGGGCGCTACCTGTGCTCGGTGCAGCCCCAGTCCAAGACCCCGCTCGGTGAGCTGACGCCCCGTGCGGTCACCCGCGTCATGGGTCAGATGCGCGGGATCAGCGCCGACGAGGTGGACCGGCGCACGACCGAGCTGTTCGAGCGGCTCGACATCATGCAGTGGGCGGACGTGCAGGGCAACAAGCTCTCCGGCGGGGTCCTGCGCCTCACCGGGTTCTGCATGGCCGCCGTCGCGCCCGGTCGGGTGGTGATCCTCGACGAGCCGACGAACGACGTCGACCCGGTCCGGCGGCGCTTCCTGTGGAGCGCGATCCGCGACCTGACCAAGGACGGCACGGCCGTCGTGGTGGTGACGCACAGCATCCGGGAGGCCGAGAGCGCCGTCGACACCATGGTCATCCTCAACGAGGGCAAGGTGATCACGCAGGGCGACGTCCACCAGATCAAGAGCGAGACGGCCGGCAACCGGATGAAGCTGGAAGCCGTCGCCACGGCGCCCGAGGACCGGTTCGTCAAGCCCGCCTGGGGCGAGAGCCTGAAGGTCGCGGACGCCAAACTGACCCTCGCATTCGAGCGCGAACTCGCCGCCGAGGCCCTCAAGTGGGCCGCTGAGCAGCGCGACGGCGGCCTGCTGGCGGAGTACTCCCTCACGGAGATCACCCTCGAAGACATGTACATCGAACTCGTCGGCAACAAGGGAGCGGTCGCAGGTGTCAACCGGTAGCAAACTCAAGTACGTGATCGAGCTCCAGGCCCGGAAGCAGGGCAGCTACCTGGTCGTCTTCTCGATCATCATGATCGTGATCGCCCTCGGCGTGGCGATCGGCTTCTCGTACCTGATGCGGTCGCCGGAGGGCGGCGACATGCTGTACCTGGCGACCGGCGCGCCGACGATCGTGCTGATCATGACGGCACTGGTCACCGTGCCGATGCAGAACGCGGGCGCGAAGATGACCGGCTACCTCGACTTCGTCAAGGCGCTGCCGGTCGGCCGCAAGCTGTTCCTGATCGCCGATGTCGGCATCTGGGCCCTGGTCACCGTTCCGGCCATCGCCATCTCGGTCTTCGTCGCGCACCTGATCTTCGAGCCCGGCTACGCGATCTCGTGGACGATCGTCCCGGCCTTCGTGCTCATGGTGCTGTCCTGCTTCGCCATCGGGTACGGCTACTCGTTCGTCATGCCGGCCGAGCTCGCCATGGCCCTGTCGCAGCTGATCGCGTTCATCTCGCTGATGTTCTCGCCGATCAACTTCCCGATCGAACGGCTGCCCGGCTGGGTCCAGGCCGTCCACGAGGTGTTGCCGATCTACCACATGGCGGAAGTGATGCGAGCGTCGTTGGCGCACACGACGTTCGAAGCGGAGCCGATCAGCTACATCATGCTCGGCGCGTGGACGGTGGTCGGCTTCTTCGGTGCCGCGAGGTTCCTGGAAAGGGCATGACCGTGTCGGTCGGCGACGCGGCCACGCGGTGCTGTGGACGTGGCCGTGTCGTTGTCCCGTGGCGACCCGGGTGATCTGGTCGACGGCTCGACAGCAGGACTGGAAAGGGTGCCAGTGAGCATCGTGGAGAAGCTCCCGCTCGTGTGCTTCCCGCACGCGGGTTCGGGAACGTTGTACTACAGCAAGTGGAAGTTCGCGTTCAGCGACGGCATCGACGTCCGGGTGGTCCAGTACCCGCTGCGGGAACAGCGGACCAACACCCCGATGCCGGCGTCGTTGCCGCTGCTCGCCCGGGACATCTTCACCGAGCTGGTGGACTCCTTCCGTGGGACGTTCGCCATCTGGGGACACAGCATGGGCAGCATCGTCGGCTACGAGGTCGCCAAGCTCTGCCAGCAGCGCCTGGACAACCCCCCGCTGATGTTCTTCACCTCCGGCTCGGCCGCGCCCTGCGACCGGGGGTTCCAGCGGGTGTCCGATCTGGACACCCCGGAGGGCATCAAGAAGGTGCTGCGCGACTACGGTGGGCTCACCGAGGAGAACCTGGCCGACGCGGACTTCATGAACTACTTCGCGCCGATCATCGGGGGCGACCTGAGGTTGCTGGGCAGCTACCAGGACGTGGCTGTCGAACAGTTGCGGTGCCCGATCGTGGTGATGAAGGGCCGTGCCGACCGGGTCGTCACCGACCAGTGGCAGCGGTACACCGAGCGCCCCGTGGAGACCACCGAGTTCGACGGCGGGCACTTCTTCATCGAGGAGCGGCGGCCGGAGATCGCCGCGTTCATGGAGTCGAAGATCCAGCTGATGTGGCAGCGGAAGGCGGCTTCGGCCAGGTGACGTGGGCCGGGCGCCCGGCCGTGCCCAGTGCCGGCCGGTCGCCCACAGGCCAGCGGTCCGACCTGCCGTGACCACGAGGCCGGACGCGGAGCGGTCGACCGGGACCGCCTGCTCCAGCGCCGCCCGTGCAGCGGTCGGGTGGATCGGCTGTCGTCCCGCGTCGGGAGCCTCGCCGGCAGACCGGCCGGGGGTGGGGACGACGTCGGGGGTGATCCTGGCTCGGGGCCCGGTCGGACTTCCGCCGGCCGGCAGCGCGTCCGGCCGTCGAGGCGACCGTCAGCACGCCTGCCGCTGGGCGCCGTGATGCGTGCCGGCCACGCCGATCACCGTCTGGTCGGTGAGGGCGGTGTTGGCGGCCCGGCGGACGTAGCAGGAGTACCGGTGCTGGTTGATCACTTCGAGGTGGATGTGGGCTCCGCTGTCGCCGTTGACCTGGTAGCAGCTTGAGTAGCGGAACCTGCCGGTCTCGCCGAGCTTGGTCCAGGGGCCGACGGTCGCGCCGACCACGATGCCGCCGGGCTTGTTGGTCACGTGCATGACGTCGGCCCTGGCCAGGATCTGACCCGTGGTGTTGTCGCGGGCCTCCAGGCCGATGCGGTAGCCGCCGTCGGCGAGGTTGCCGGTGGCGCAGCCGGGCCGCACGGTCACCACGGTGACCGTGACCGGGTGTCCGGAGGTGGTCCTGCTGCCGAAGGGGGAGACCACGGTGGCGCCCGGGTTACGGTAGATGTCCACCGACCAGTCGTTCGGGTAACCCCAGTTGCCGAAGACGATGTGGTGCGAGGCGGGGGCGGAGAGCCCGAACCGGTCCCAGGTGGAGGAGCCCTGGACCGGCGGGTACAGGTTGATCCTGTCGGCCTCGGGGTGGGCGCTGGCGGCGGTGGCCGGCGTCAGGACCACCCCGGCGACGAGCGCGACGGCCGCCGCGGCCCGAGCGAAGCTGAAACCCATCGGTCCTCCAGGAGTCTTCCCGTGTCCGCTTCCGCATCCCGGACGATGCGCGCCCGCTGCTGCTGGAATTTACCATGGTGGATTCCTGGTGGCATTCGACGTCATCCGGGGGCGGTGAGCCTGCGGCACGGGACCGGAATCGGTGCGATGTGTCCTTCCGAAGGTGCCACCGGCGGCGGCGTCCGGCCGGCGACATGGCGCTAGGGCCTGTGTCGAAGTCGGTCACAGCCACTCGTTGATCGCGGCGATGTGCACGG
>NZ_LRQV01000067.1 GCF_001567585.1 Micromonospora rosaria | reverse complement strand
ACAAACCATCCGCCGACACCACACCACCCGGCAACCGACAACCCATCCCCACAATCACGATCGGATCGTCCACAACAGCAGCGGAAACGGTGGGAGACGCATTGTCCTGCGCCGATCGGCCGAGGATCTCGTCGCGGAGGTGACGGGCGGCAGCCAGCGGGGTGGGGTGGCTGTAGACGAGGGTGGTCGGCACCCGCGTTCCGGTGCCGAGTCGCAGATGGTTGCAGAGTTCGACGGCGGTGACGGATTCGAAGCCCTGTTCCTTGAAGGTCCGCTCCGGATCGACCGCCTCGGCGGAGTCGAGGCCCAGTACGGCAGCGGTGCTCGCCCGGACGACGGTCAGCAGTCGGTGCAGTTGCTCGGTGTCGGACAGCGTCAGCAGTTCCGCGTGGAGTCCTGACGCGCCGGCTACCGGGTCGATCTCCGGCTCCGCCGGGTCGTCGACCAGGACCGGCGAGGTGGTGCCGTCCGTCTGTGGCGCCCAGTGGTGGCGTCGTTGGAACGGGTACGTGGGCAGGTCCACCACCCGGGCCCCGGTACCGGCGAACACCGCCTTCCAGTCCACGTCGATCCCGGCCACGAAGGCCTCCGCCGCCGAGGTCAGGAACCGGTCCAGCCCACCGTCGTCGCGCCGCAACGACCCCACCACCACAGCCGGCGCGCCATCACCGACCGACTCGACGGTCTCCTGGACACCCGGCACCAGCACCGGATGCGCACTCGACTCCACGAACCCCGTGAACCCGTCCCCGACCAGACGCTCTACCGTGTCCCGGAACAACACCCGCTGCCGCAGATTCCGATACCAGTACCCGGCATCCAAACCGGCACCGTCCACGACGCCGGCCTCGACGGTCGAGTAGAACGGAATCTCCGCCACCTGCGGGCTGACCCCGGCCAAAGCCTCCAGCAACTCGGCCTCGATCGCCTCCACATGCGCCGAGTGCGAGGCATAGTCCACCGGAATCTTGCGCGCCCGAACCCCTTCGGCCTCACAGCGTGCGACCAGGTCCACCACCGCGTCCACGTCACCGGAGACGACCGTCGCGGACGGGCCGTTCACCGCGGCCACACCCAGCCGGCCGGTCCAGTCGGACAACCGAGACTCCACCTCAGCCACTGGCAGCGCGACCGACGCCATCGCACCCGGACCGGCCAGGACCCGGCCGATCACCTGCGACCGCACCGCCACCACCCGCGCACCATCAGCAAGGCTCAACGCCCCCGCCACCACGGCCGCCGCGATCTCACCCTGCGAATGACCCACCACCGCCGACGGCACCACACCCACCGACCGCCACAACCGGGCCAGCGACACCATCACCGCCCACGTCACCGGCTGCACCACATCAACCCGACCGAACAGATCCGCCCCCGCGCCCCCACGCACCACGTCCAGCAGATCCCAGTCCACAAACGCAGACAACGCCTCCGCGCACTCCACCATCGACTCCGCGAACACCGGCGACTCAGCCATCAACCGGGCACCCATACCCACCCACTGCGTCCCCTGCCCCGGGAACACGAACGCCACCCGACCGGCGGACAACGGACCCGACGGCCCGAGCACCACATGGGCGGCGGCGACCTCGCCGGACGCCACCGCCGTCAGGCCACGCTCGGCCGTGTCGGGGTCGGCGGCGAGGACCACGGCGCGGCGCTCGAACGTCGACCGGGTCGACACCGTCGACCAGCCGACATCGAGCAGCCGCGCGTGCGGCAGGACGGCGCGGAGGCGGTCGGCCTGTGCCCGGGTCGCCGGCACGGACCTGCCCGACAGCACCACCGGCACCACCGGCAGGAGGCGGTGGTCGGTGTCGTCGGTGGCGGCCTCGGCCACCAGGGGGGCCTGTTCGAGGATCAGGTGGGCGTTGGTGCCGCCCATGCCGAAGGAGCTGACCCCGGCGAGGCGCGGGCGCCCGGCCTCGCGACCCGGCCACGGCTGGAGGTCGGTCTGCACCCGCAGGTTGAGCTCGTCGAGCGGGATGTCCGGGTTCGGCGTCTGGAAGTTGAGGCTCGGGGGCAGCATTCCCTCGCGGACGGCGAGCACCGCCTTGAGCAGGCCGGTGATGCCGGCCGCCCCCTCGAGGTGGCCGATGTTGGTCTTGACCGATCCGACGGCGAGCCGGGTGTCGGGGGTACGGGCCGCGCCGAGTACCGCCCCGAGGGCAGCCGCCTCGACGGGGTCGCCGGCCCTCGTGCCGGTGCCGTGCAGTTCGACGTAGGTGACCTGTTCCGGCGCGACCATCGCCCGCTCGTACGCCCGGCGCAGCAGCGCCTCCTGGGCCTCCCGGTCGGGGTGGGTCAGGCTGGGGCCACCACCGTCGTTGTTGACGGCGCCGCCCCGGATCACGCAGTGCACCCGGTCGCCGTCGTCGATCGCCCGGCCCAGGGGCTTGAGGACGAGCGCCACGCCGCCCTCACCACGGACGTAGCCGTTGGCGCGGGCGTCGAAGGTGAAGCACCGCCCGTCGGGGGAGAGTGCGCCCATGAGCGCCATGCCGGCGGTGCTCTCCTCGGCCAGGACGAGGCTCACGCCGCCGACGAGCGCGACGGTGCTCTCGCCCCGGCGCAGGCTCTCGCACGCCAGGTGGACGGCGACCAGGGACGACGACTGTGCGGAGTCGACGGTGAGGCTGGGCCCGCGCAGGCCGAGCAGGTACGACAGGCGGTTCGCGGTGAGGCTGCGGTGCAGGCCGGTGGCGGTGTGGCCGTTGATGGCGGCGCCGGAGCGGTGCAGCAGGGTGGCGTAGTCGTCGGCGGCGATGCCGACGAAGACACCGGTGTCGGTGCCCTTGAGGTCGACGGGTCGGATCCGGGCGTGCTCCAGGGCCTCCCAGCCGAGTTCGAGCATCAGGCGCTGCTGCGGGTCGACCGCGGCGGCCTGCCGCGGGGACATTCCGAAGAATGCGTCGTCGAATTCCGCCTTGCCCTCCACCACGGCCCGCCAACTGCCGTCGGGTTGGCGTTCGACCGCGCTCCGACCGGTACGCAGCAGTTCCCAGAATTCCTCGATGCCGGGCGCGCCGGGAAGCCGGCACGCCATTCCGACGACGGCGATATCGCTGGGGTGCAGCACGCTGCTCTTCACGGTCATGAGGTCTCCTGGGTCGAGAAGAACGCGCTCGGGAGACTCACCCACGGTCCGAAGGACGGCACTGGTGCGCTGCGCGTCCGCGCGCAGCTCGATCGTTCTCCCGGCGGAAACACGTAACGACGGTGGTCGACAGGGTGGCGTTCACCAGCCCGTGTGTCAGGTCGGGCCGTGTCGGATCAGTCGGCGCTGATTCGACCCCTCACCTGAACTGGTCGTGGAGCTGGATCACCACGTCACCGGCAGGGCCACGAGGCTACGTACCATCATCCCCCGTTGCCATTCGAGTTCGTTCTCCTCGACGGCGAGGCGGAGGCCGGGGAGTCGTCTGACCAGGGCTCCGATGGTGGCCTGGATCTCCAGCCGGGCGAGGCTGGCCCCGATGCAGAAATGCGGGCCGTGTCCGAACGCGATGTGCGGGTTGGGCTCGCGGTCGAGGACGACGTCGGCGGCGTCCGGGAAGGCGTCCTCGTCGAGGTTGGCGGAGCTCAGGGAGAAGATCACGGCGTCACCGGCACGGATGGTGGCCCCGTTGAGTTCCAGGTCCTCGGTGGCGATGCGGGTGGGTCCCACGGTGGCCCACATCGGGGCGATGCGGAGCAGCTCCTCGACGGCCGTGGGGATCAGCTCGGGCCGGGCGCACAGGGTCTCGTACCGGGTCCGGTCGCGCAGCAGGACGAACAGGTGCGAGGCGATCTGGCTGGCGGTGGTCTCGTGGCCGCCGACGAGGATGCCACCGGTGAGCATGATCAGCTCTTCCTCGCTGAGCCGGTCGCCGTCGTCGCGGGCCTCGATCAGCGCGCCGATGAGGTCGTCGGTGCGGTGGGCTCGGCGGTGCGCGAGCAGGCCGCCGAGGTACGCGATGAACTCCTGGACGGCCTTGTCGACCTCGTCGTCGGTGTAGCGGGTGCTGGACATCAGGGCGTCGCTGAAGGCCCGGAAGATGGGCTGCTCCTCGGTGGCGACCCCCATCATCTCGCAGATGATCGTGACCGGCACGGGGAGGGCGATCTGGCGCACGAGGTCCGCGGGCGGTCCGGTCTCGATCACGTCGCCGACGAGCCGGTCGGCGATCTCGGCGACCCGGGGTGCGATGTCCCGGACGCGTTTCGGGGTGAACGCGGTGGCGACGAGGCGGCGCAGCCGGGCGTGCGCCTCGGGGGGCATGCCCATCAGCCCCTCCGGCTCCTGGATGCGCGGGGAGGCGCGGGGCACGTCCCGGCCGGCGCCGGCGGCGATGCTGAGCCGGGGGTCGGAGAGCGCCTTCTTGGCGTCGGCGTGCCGGGTGACCAGCCAGGCGTCCCCGCCGCCGTAGGGCATGCGGACGCGGGCGACCGGCTCCTTCGAGCGCAGTTCGCCGTAGGTGGGGTCGACAGTGAGGTCGGCACGGTCACTGAAGGGGTAGAACCGTGAGGATCCGGCCGTTACGGGACACTCCATGGCAGCTTCTCCTCCAGAAAGGGGCCGTCCTGTGCCGATCTTGACAAGTTCCCTCCCCCGACAGCCCGCCCCTTTCGCGATTCACCCAACAGGAGCCGGCGACGCGTTGTCACGGGATCACAGAAGACTATGTCAAGTCCCCCAATTGAACTGATCGAACTGTCTGTGACAATCGCTACAGTCGATCTCATTCAGGCGTGCTCCCAGCGTTGGAGACGGCACTATGTCAAGTCCAGCCTTGCGGCTCCCGGCCCCCGGTCCGTAACTTCCGGTGCCACGGAGCAGTTCTCGGCATGCCCTCCCCCCGACAGCCGCAGTCCTGACTTCACGGTTCGACACCCGTACATCGACCGCAATGGCACACATCGCACACTTCGCTCCCGCCATGGCTGGTTTCGATTCGGTTCCGCGTCCACCAACGTTCCGAAAATCGTCGCCAGAATCGGCGCGCCCCGCCGATCCCGGCGACCGCTATTGCCAGACCGTCGGATCCTGGCAAGGATGACGCGGGAGGGTTCGACCTCGGGCGATTTACCTCCCTGCCCCGGCGGTCCGTCGCGCACCCGGTCCTGCCCACCCCCGGCCCCGAGGGCCACGAGCACCGAGGAGATGAGAGGACACCATGACGCAGACGGACAACGCACCGGCGCCACCGCTCGACCTGCCCAAGGGCGCGGACGCCCAGGGGCTGCTGGACTGGTTCGCGTACATGCGGGAGCACTGGCCCGTCTCCTGGGACGAGAACCGGCAGGCCTGGCATGTGTTCAACTACCGGGACTACCTGACCGTCACCACCAACCCGCTGATCTTCTCCTCGGACTTCAGCCCGGCCTTCCCGGTCCCGCCGGAGCTGGCCCTGCTGATGGGGCCGGGCACCATCGGCGGCATCGACCCGCCCCGGCACGGGCCGATGCGCAAACTGGTGAGCCAGGCGTTCACCCCCCGGCGGATCGCCCAGATGGAGGCGCGGATCGAGACGATCACCGCCGACATCCTCCGCCAGGTACGCGACCAGGAGCGGATCGACATCGCCGCCGACCTCGCGTACCCGCTGCCGGTGACGGTCATCGCCGACATGCTGGGCATCCCGAACGAGGACCACGAGAAGTTCCGCGAGTGGGTCGACATCATCCTCAGCAACGAGGGCCTGGAGTACCCGAACCTGCCGGACGACTTCACCGAGACGGTCGGCCCGGCCATCGCGGAGTGGTCGGAGTTCCTGTACGCCCAGATCGCCGAGAAGCGCGCCCGGCCGCAGGACGACCTGATGAGCGGGCTGCTGGCGGTGGAGGTCGAGGGCCGCAAACTGACCGACGAGGAGGTGGTCAACATCGTGGCGCTGCTGCTCACCGCCGGGCACATCTCCAGCGCCACGCTGCTCAGCAACCTCTTCCTGGTGCTGGAGGAGCACCCGGAGGCGCTGGCGGCCGTCCGCGCCGACCGCAGCCTCGTCCCCGGCGTGGTCGAGGAGACCCTGCGCTGGCGCTCCCCCTTCAACTGCATCTTCCGGCTGCTCGCCCAGGACACCGAGATCTTCGGCCAGCCGATGCGCAAGGGGCAGATGGTGATCGCCTGGATCGCCTCCGCGAACCGCGACACCGAGGTGTTCACGGACCCGGACACCTTCGACATCCGGCGCGAGTCGAACAAGCACCTGGCCTTCGGCTACGGCATCCACCACTGCCTGGGCGCGTTCCTGGCCCGGCAGGAGGCCAAGGTCTTCCTCAACCAGGTCCTCGACGAGTTCAGCGAGTTCAGCATCGACCACGACGGGGTCGAGTTCTACGACCCGGACCAGCTCACCGCGCGGCGCCTGCCCGTCCAGGTGGTCCGCGGCTGATCGCCGCCGGCCCGCTGACCCGCCCCCGCCCCCACGCACGGAACCCGAGGTGACAGTGGACGTTCCCTTCCTGGACCTGGGTGCGGCCAACGACGAGGTACGGGCCGACCTGGACGCGGCGTACGCCCGGGTGTCCGCGTCGGGCCGCTACCTGCTCGGTCCGGAGCTGGCGGCGTTCGAGACGGAGTTCGCGGCGTACTGCACGGCGCGGCACTGCGTCGGGGTGGGCAGCGGGCTGGACGCGCTGGTGCTGGCCCTGCGGGCACTCGGCGTCGGGCCGGGTGACGACGTGGTCGTGCCGGCGCACACGTTCATCGCGACGTGGCTGGCGGTGTCGGCCACCGGTGCCCGCCCGGTGCCGGTGGAGCCGGGCGAGTCCGGCTTCGGCATCTGCCCGCAGCGGTTGGCGGACGCGCTCACCCCGCAGGTCAAGGCGGTGCTCGTCGTGCACCTCTACGGGCACCCGGTCGACCTCGACGCGGTGCGGGCGGTCGCCGACCGGTACGGCATCCCGGTGGTGGAGGACGCGGCGCAGGCCCACGCCGCCACCTACCGGGGGCGGCCGATCGGTGCCGGCGGGGTGGTCGCGTTCAGCTTCTACCCGGCCAAGAACCTCGGCGCGCTGGGCGACGGCGGGGCCGTGGTCACCGACGACGCGCAGCTCGCCGAGCGGGTCCGGCTGCTGCGCAACTACGGCTCCGCGCGCAAGTACGAACACCAGGTGCAGGGCGGCAACTCGCGGCTGGACGAGTTCCAGGCGGCGGTGCTGCGGGCCAAGCTGCCGTACCTGGACGAGTGGACCGCGCGACGGGACCGGGTGGCCCGGCGGTACACGGAGGCGCTCAGCGGGCTGCCCGATCTCGTCCTGCCCACCGTCGCGCCCTGGGCCACCTCCGCGTGGCACCTGTACGTGGTCCGGACCCGGCACCGGGAGCTGCTGCGGGACCGGCTGGCCGAGGCCGGGGTGGAGACGCTGGTGCACTACCCGACCCCGGTGCACCGCTCCGGCGCGTACCGGGACACCGAGGCGGTCCGCCGGGCCGGCCCGTTGCCGCTCAGCGAACGCCTCGCCGAGGAGGTCCTGAGCCTGCCGATCGGCCCCCACCTGCCCGACGAGAGCGTCGAGCGGGTGGTCTCCGCGGTCCGCGCCGTCCTGACCGACCTGGACGCGGAGGTCGGGGTCGCATCGTCCCCGCGGTGAGCCGGGCCGCGCCCACCGGGCCACCGACCACTTGAGCACCGCACCGTCGAGGAAGCCGAGGAGCGTCCACCGTCATGTCCCGGTCCGCCGATTCACCCGAGCTCTGGCTGCGTCGTTACCGACCGGTCGACGACCCCGCCGTCCGGCTGTTCTGCTTCCCGCACGCCGGCGGCGCGGCCAGCGCGTACCTGCCGTTCGCGCGCCGGCTGCCGGCCACCGTGGACGTGGCGGCGATCCAGTACCCGGGCCGGCAGGACCGCCGGGACGAGCCCTTCGTCGACTCCATCGACGCCCTCGTGGAGCGGCTGCTGCCCACCCTGCTCGCCGCGGCGGACCGGCCGGTCGCCTTCTTCGGGCACAGCATGGGCGCCACGGTCGCCTTCGAGGTCGGTCGGCGGCTCCCACCCGCCGCCGCCGACCGGTTGGTCCACTTCTTCGCCTCCGGCCGGCGCGGCCCGGCCACCCTCCGCCGCGACCGGTACTACCACGCCGACGACGAGCTGATCGCGGAGATCCGCCGGTTGGAGGGCACCGACTCCAGCCTGCTGGCCGACGAGGAACTGCTGCAGATGGTCCTCCCGGCGATCCGCAACGACTACCGGGCGGCGGCGACCTACGACTACCGCCCCGGGCCGCTGCTACGCTGCCCGGTCACCGTGCTCACCGGGGACACCGACCCCAACGTCACCGCCGGGGAGGCGGCGGCGTGGGCCGAGGTGACGACGGCGACGACGGTGGTGCACACCTACCCCGGCGGCCACTTCTACCTCAACGGCCAGATCGACGCGGTCTGCGGGCGGGTCACCGCCGCGCTCACGGCGCCGACCCCGGCGCGGCCCGGCGGCTGAGGCGCCCGGCCCGTCAGACCCGGGTGGAGCCGGCGACCGCTCCCTCGTGCAGCTCCAGCCGGGTGCCGGTGAAGGTGCTGCGCATCCGGCGGTCGTGCGTCACCACGACCAGCGCCCCGGCGTAGTCGTCCAGCGCCCGCTCCAGCTCCTCGACCAGCAGCGGGGCGAAGTGGTTGGTGGGCTCGTCCAGCAGCAGCAGGTCGGCCGGGCGGGTGACCAGGCGGGCCAGGTCGATGCGGCGGCGTTGCCCGACGGAGAGCGTCCCGACCGGCATCCCCAGGTCGTCCGGGCGGAACAGGCCGAGCGCGAGAAGGTCCTCGGCGTGCTCGTCGGGGTGCCCCGGGCGGCCCGCCGCGAACGCCTCCAGCAGGGTGCGCCCCGGCTGCTCCGCCGTCACGTCCTGGCGCAGGTGGCCGATCCGGGCCGGCAGCCGCACCTGCCCGCCGTCCGGGACGAGCTCACCGGCGAGCACCCGCATCAGGGTGCTCTTGCCCGCCCCGTTGCGGCCGGTGACCAGCAGTCGCTCGGACCGGCCGACGACCAGGTCGGGAACGTGCAGCCGGTCGCCGACGCGCACGCCGGTCAACTGGGCGCAGGGGGTGTCGGCGTCCGCCGGGCCCGCCGTGACGGAGGCGGTGAACCGCAACGGGTCGGCGGGGCGCGGGACCGGCTCCTCCCGGAGGCGGCGCAGCCGTTCGTTGGCGTTGCGGGCCTTGCGGGAGGTCGCCGTCGACGAGGAGCGGGACCGGTGCGCGCCGGCCCCGCTGAACGCCGCCGGCCCCTTGCGGGAGATCGACCGGAGCATCTCGCCGGCCCGCTCCGCGAGGTCGGTCTGCCGGTCGATCTCGGCCAGCCAGTCCGCGTACGCGCGCTCGGCGGCGGCCCGGGCGGCGGCCTTGGCCCGCAGGTAGTTGGCGTAGCCGTCCCCGTACCGGTGCACCGTCCGGGTGTCGGCGTCGACCTCCAGGATGGTGGGGGTGACCGCCTCCAGGAACATCCGGTCGTGGGTGACCACCACCACCGTGCCCCGGTGCGTGCGCAGGTGCTCCTCCAGCCACTCGACGGCCTCGGTGTCGAGGTCGTTGGTGGGCTCGTCGAGCAGCAGCAGCTCCGGCGCGGCGGCCAGGGTGGCCGCGAGGGCGAGCCGGGACCGTTCCCCGCCGGAGAGGGTGTCGACCGCCCGGTCCCGGTCGAGGTCGGGCAGGCCGAGGCCGTGCAGGGCGGCGTCCACCCGGGCGTCGGCCGCGTAGCCGCCGCGTGCCTCGAACTCGGTGAGCAGCGTGCCGTACTCGTCCAACTGCTCGGCGGTCGCGGCGGCGAGGGTCGCCTCGGCGGCCCGCAGCCGCGCCTCCATGTGCCGCAGGTCGGCCAGCGCGTGGTCCACCACGTCCCGCACGGTGCCGCCACCGGGTGGCAGCCGCAGCCGCTGCGCGAGGTACCCGGTGCCGCCGGGCGCAGAGACCGTCAGGTGCCCGCCGTCCGGCGTCTCCAGCCCGGCGAGGAGCCGCAGCAGGGTCGACTTGCCCGACCCGTTCTCGCCGATGACACCGACCCGCTCCCCCGGTTTGACGGTGAGCGACACCCGCTCCAGGACGACCCGCTCGGGGTAGCGCTTGGTGACCTCGTCGAGGACGAGTTGCGAGTCGGGTGACGACGGGCGGGTCCGCACGGGGAACTCCTGTTTCGGGCTGGACGTCCGAATATCCACCCCTAGTCAACCACGCGACCGTCGGCCGCGTCGTGGACGGCGCCGCCGCGATCCCGTGGCCGGGTGGGCTGCCGGCGAATGACGTGCCGACCGTCAGAGGTTGTCCCGGGCCCACTGGGCGAGGATCTTGGCGCAGCCGTCCACCGACTCCTGCCAGGTATGGCCCGCCCCCTCGCCCGCGCCGTCGCTGACGTGCTTGACCAGCCGGATCGGCAGCCCGAACCGCTGCGCGGTCGCGGCCAGCGCGTAGCCCTCCATGTCGACCAGGTGGGCGTCCTCGGCGAGCCGGGCCCGGGCCTGCTCGTCGGCGATGAACTGGTCGCCGGTGGCCAGCACCGGGCCGGTGCCGGTCAGGGTCAGCGGGGCGCCGACGACCTGGCCGGTCAACGCGTGCAGGACCGCCGAGTCCAGGTCGTGTTGCAGGACCCGGCCCACCTCGTGGGTGCCGGTCCAGCCGGTGTGCAGGGCCCCGGCGGTGCCGAGGTTGACCACCGAGGCGGGCAGCGGCCCCCGGGCCAGGGTCGCGGCGAGCGCGATCGTGGCGTTGACCTTCCCCATCCCGGTGAGCAGCACCGGCAGGTCCGGATCGAGGTACGCGGCCTCCTCCGCGAGGGCGAGCACCAGGAGCGGCCGGTCGGGGCTGATCGTTCCGCGCAGATCCATCGCGCGATGGTATCCGGTGTCCGGGGGTGGCAGCGACCACGATGGTGGTGGCCGACGACGGCTGCCCGTCGGGGCAGCCGGTGGTGCCCCGAGGGCCGTCCGCCGACCCGCCCGACGGGGGGCGGGACACGGTGATCCTGGTCCGGTCCCGACCAGTCCTGGAGGCCGCCGTGTACCCCCATCAGGCCGTCGCCAAGGCGCCGACGCCATGGCAGCAGGAGTTCGCGCCGGCCTTCGCCTGGCTGGCCGAGCACGACCCGGCGTACTTCACCCAGCTCACCTGGGCGCAGGTCCGCCAGCAGGAGACCGTGCTGGCGATGCTGCACGGGTGGCTCGCGGAGCGGGACGCCCACGCCCCGGCAGACGTCGCCCAGATCCGCGAGAGCCTCGTCGTCATCACGCTGGCGCAGGAGCACCACGCCGGCCGGATCGACCGCGACCAGCTCATCGGCACCATGGTGGACCTCGTCCGGCCACCCTGGGCGGACCGGCCCCTCGCGCTGGCCTTCGCCGAGGTCGACCGGGCGCTGGGCGACGAGGTCGGGCAGATCAGCGACGTCTACGAGTTGGCCGGCTGGCTGAGCCAGGTCTTCGACCGGGACACCGGCCTGGTCTGTGCACAGTGGACGATCGCCGCCACCGGCTGAGGGGCCGGTCAGAGCGGGAAACGGCCCCGGCGCCAGTACCAGTGCCGCCCGGCCCGCAGGTGGTCGACGACCGCGCGCTGGAGCACGGTACGGCGCGGCAGGCGGTCGAGCGGCGTGCTCAGGGTACGGAAGACGAACCGCAGCACCTCGACGTCGGCGTCGATCCCTTCCGGCTCCTCGTAGGGCTCCAGCTCGAACCGCCGCTGGAACCGGACGATGTTCGAGTCCTCGGGCAGGTACTCCAACAACTGCGGGTCGAGCAGCCAGGAGCCGCAGGAGAACGCCGGGTGGCGCTCGTCCGGAAAGTGGCGCGGGAAGAAGGCACGGCCCGCGTCGAGTGACGCGTCGACCGCGTCCGGGGTCAACGGCCCCGCCTCGGGGATGTGCAGGTTGACGGCGGTGTCGCCGCGCTGGTGCTGCAACCGGCCCAGGTGGTAGACGCCGCCGCGCGCGTGCAGCGTCAGCCAGCTCTGCATGACCGGCCAGCCCTCCCCGCGCATCCGCCGGTCGACCGCGAGGTTGCGGCCCAGGTCGGCGAGGGTCGCCCAGGAGACCGCGTCGGTCACGCCGTGGTCCCGGTGGTACCCCCGAACGACGTCGACCAGGGCCAGGTACGCGTACACGTAGAGGTGCCGCCAGGCGGGGCCCCGGTCGCGCGGCAGGACCGGACCGGGCGGCAGCCACTCGTAGCCCCCGAGGTCGGCGCGGACCAGGGCGGTCGAGCGGTCCAGCAGCCAGCGCAGCTCCGGCGTCCACAGCGGAGAGTCGGGGTCGGGCCAACCTGCCATGATCTCGGCCGCGTCGTCCGGCCGCACCGCGAGCCGGTCCAGGATCACCGGCGCGTCGGCCCTGGCGGGCAGCGGAGCCGACGGCCGGTCACCGGCGAGCCGGTGCACGCGGTCGACCTCCTCGACGGGTACCCCGAGCCGGGCGGCGGTGGCGTCCAGGTCCACGCGGACGACCCTACCGGCCCGACGGCGTCGCGCGGTCGGCGTGCGCGCCAGCGGCGGTGGCGGCCGACTGGCATACTCGGCCCGGCAGGGTCGGGCCGGGTGGTGGTGGCGTGCAGTTCCGGGTGCTGGGGCCACCGGAGGTCGTCCGAGACGGGCAGGTGGTGCCGGTCGGCGGGCCCAAACACCGTGCCCTGCTGGCGCTGTTCCTGGTCCGGCCGAACCGGGTCGTCAGCACCGACTGGCTGGTCGACGCGCTCTGGGACGGTCGGCCGCCGGCCAGCGCCGCGACGACCCTGCGGACCTACGTGGCGGGCCTGCGCCGGGCCGTCGAGCCGCAGCGGTCCCCCGGCGAGCCGGCCCGCGTCCTGCGTGGTCACCCCGGCGGGTACGAGTTGCGGGTCGACACCGAGGCCGTCGACGCGGCCCGGTTCCGGCGGGCGGTGGACCAGGCGGCGGGCGCGCTGGCGGTCGGGGACGCGGTGGCGGCCGAACGGGGCTACGACACGGCGTTGGGCCTGTGGCGGGGCGAGCCGTTCGACGGCGCGGCGCACCTGGCGGCGGTCCGCCCCGAGGCGGATCGACTGGCCGAGTCGCGGCTCGGCGCGGAGGAGGGGCGGCTCACCGCGGCGGTCGCGGCCGGGCGGCACGCCGCCGTGCTCGCCGAGCTGCGCCAGTTCGTGTCGGCCAACCCGCTCCGCGAGGGGGCCCGCGCGCAGCTCATGCTGGCGCTGTACCGCTCCGGGCGGCAGGCCGAGGCGCTGGCCGTCTACGACGAGGCCCGGCGGCTGCTGGCCGGGGAGTACGGCCTCGACCCCGGCACGGAGATCCGCGCCCTGCACCGCCGCATCCTGGCCCACGCCGTCCCGCCCGCGCCGGCCCCCCGACCCGCGCCCCCGACACCCGGCGGCACACCGCCCGCGACCAGCACACCGCCCGCGAGCGGCACACCGCCCGCGAGCGGCACACCGCCCGCGAGCGGGACGCCCGGCACCCCGCCGCCCGCGACCGGGACGACCGGGACGCCGTCGGCGATGCGCCCGGTACCCCGACCGACCGACCCGACCGACCCGCCCCGCCCGACCGGCCCGCCCCGAGCGACGGAGCCGACCGACGCGACCGGCCCGCCCGCAGCGACGGGAGCGGGCGGGGCGGGCGGCGCCGACGGGGCAGCGGAGCCATTGGTCGGTCGCGGGGTCGAACTGGCCGACCTGCGGGCGGCGTTGACCGAGGCGAGCGACGCCGGTGGCCGGATCGCCGCCGTGGTGGGTGAGCCGGGGATCGGCAAGACCAGCCTCGCCGTGGCGGTCGGCGCGACGGCGGCGGCGCGGGGCGTGCCGGTGGTGTGGGGTCGGTGCCCGGACGTCGGGCAGGCCCCGCCGTTCTGGTTGTGGCGTCAGGTCGTCCGGGCGCTCACCGCGATGCCGCAGGCCGGGCCGACCGGCTCGGCGGGGCGGCTGGACGGGTTCGCCGACGGTCCGCTGCCCGGACTGGCCGGCGGCCCGGAGCCCGATCCGGCCGCCCGGTTCCGGGCGTACGAGGCCGTGGCGGAGCTGGTGCGGGCCGCCGCCGCGCCGGGCGGACTGCTCGTCGTCCTGGACGACCTGCACGCCGCCGACCCGGACTCGTTGCTGCTGCTGCGCTTCCTCGCGGCGGTGCTCCCCGGGACCCGGGCGTTCGTCCTGGCCACGCTGCGGCCGTACGAGCACGCGGCGACGCTGGTGGCGACGGTGGCCGAGCTGGCCCGGGGGCCGGGCTTCCGGCAGGTACGGCTGGGCGGGCTGCCCGCCGCCGCCGTGGCCGACCTGGTGCGACGGCGGACCGGCGTACCGCCGGGCGAGCCGGTGGTGGACCGCCTGGTGACCCGGACCGGCGGCAACCCGTTCTTCATCACCGAGCTGCTCCGGTACCGGGCCGACCCGGCCGGCGCGGACCTGCCGCCGAGCGTCCGGGACACCGTGCGGCTGCGCCTCGGTGAGCTGCCCGCACCGACCCGCGACTGCCTGGACCTGCTCAGCGTGGCCGGTCACGACGTGGACGCGAGCACCCTGGCAACCGTGCTGCGCCGGCCGGCGGACCAGGTCACCGACGCGCTCGGCGCGGCGTACACGGCGGAGCTGGTCACCGAGGCCGGGCCGGGGGCCGTGCGGTTCCGCCACCCGCTGTTCGCCGAGGTCGCCTACGCCGAGCTGCTGCCGCCGCGCCGCGCCGCGTTGCACGCCCGGCTGGCCGCCGCCTACGAGCGGGCCGGCGACGTCGCCCCCGCCGAGCTGGCCCACCACTACGGACAGGCGGTCGGGCTCGGCCACGGGGAGGACCACCTGCGCTGGTCCCTGGCCGCCGCCGACGACGCGACCCGGCGGTTCGCCTACGAGAACGCCCTCGGCCACCTGGCACGTGCCGCACGCGGACTGGCCCCGGCGACGGCCGGGTCACCGGCGGCGGCGCGGACCGAACTCGGCGTGCAACTGCACCGGGCCGCCCTGTTGCAGATGACGGTGGGGGTGGGCGCCGACGCCGTCGACGAGGTGTGTTCCCGGGCCCGGGACCTGCTGGTGCTGGTCGGGCCGGAGGTGGACGTCCGGCCGGCGCTGTGGGCGCTGGGTGAGCTGGCCGCCAACCGGGCCGACTACGCGGTCTGCACCGACCTGGCCGGCCGGCTCGTCCGGGCCGAGGACGACGGCACCGGGCTGATCGCCGCGGCCGGCGCGTACCTGCTGGGCGTGGTCGACTACTTCACCGGCCGGCTGCCGGCGGCCGACCGGCGGCTCACCGTGGCGGTCGACCGGCTGCGCGCGGTGGACCTGCGGCTGCTCAACCGGCAGGTCGGCCGCCTTCCGGTCCTGGCCGCCTACAACTTCCGCGCCCTGGTCCGGTCGTTGCGCGGGGACGCCGCCGCCGCGCGGCGGGACATCGCCGACGCCGAACGGCTCGCCGAGGCCCTCGACGACCTGTACGGGCGGGCGAACGCGGCGCTCTTCGGCGCCTGGATGGGGTTGCAGGAGCGGGACGTGCCGACGGTCCGGGCGGCGGCGCAGCGGTGCCGGGAGATCGGCGCGGCGAACGGGATGCCGCACTTCGTCGCCACCGGCACGTTCTTCCTCGAGTGGGCCGCCGCCCGCGGCGGTGACCACGACCGGCTGCCGGTGATGCGCGCCGCCGCCGAGGGGATCTACCGTCCCGGGCTGCGGGCCACCCGGACCGTGACGTTCAGCGGGATGGCCGAGGCGTACCTGGCCGCGGGTGACCCGGCGACGGCGGCGGCGCTGGCCGAGGAGGGCCTGGCGGTGGTGGCGGAGCTGGGTGAGTCGGTCTTCGCCGCCGAACTGCACCGGGTCCGCGGCATCGCCCGTGACGACCCGGCGGCGCTGGCCACCGGGGCCCGGATCGCCGCCGACCAGGGCAGCGGGCTGCTGCTGGCCCGGTTTCCCGTCGACGCCACCGGACCCCGCTGACCGCGTCCCGGCCGACCGGGTCGACGGGCTGCCGTGGCGGTGGTCCCGGGTGACCTCCACGGCGCTTCCACGGTTCCTCCACGCCGGGCTGGTGTCGTGGGGACCGTCAGCAGCCCGAGCCCGGTCAGTACCGGGCACCTACATCCGAGGAGCACCATGAACACCGCACAGCCGCCACCGTCCGCAGCGGTCCAGGACATCGACGTCGTCGTGGTGGGGTGCGGCCCGGTCGGGGCGCTCGCCGCGAACCTGCTCGGCCTACGCGGGGTGCGCACGCTGGTGGTCGAGCGCAGCACCGCGCCACACGGCCAGCCCCGGGCCTTCTCCTGCGACGACGAGGCGTTGCGCATCTACCAGCAGGCAGGGCTGCTCGACCGGATCGTCGACGACCTGCACCAGCCGAGGAGGGCCGACTACGTCAACGCCGCCGGCCGGGTGTTCGCCACCATCGCCTTCGACGAGGTCGACTTCGGCTTCGGGCACGCGCCGCTGAACTTCTTCGACCAGCCGCTGCTGGAGCAGACCCTGCGCGACGGGCTGGACCGGTTCGCGCACGTCGAGCTACGGACGGGTACCGAGTTGGTGAGTCTGCAGCAGAACGACGACCGGGTGCACCTGGCCCTGCGCGACGTGCACACCGGACAGTCGTACGCGGTGCGGACCCGGTACGTGCTCGGCTGTGACGGGGCGCGCAGCACCACCCGGACCGCCGCGAAGATCCCCCTGGCGGGGGCGAGCTACGCCGAGCCGTGGCTGGCCGTCTCCGGCGACGTGCCGCCGGAGGGGATCCGGGGCGCGCACACCACCTTCGTCTGCGACTGGCGGCGGCCGGCGTTCGTGTCCCCCGGGGCGCGCGGCAGCTACCGGCTGGAGTTCATGCTCCTGCCCGGCGAGACCGAAACCGAGATGAGTCGGCCGGAGCGGATCGCCGCGCTGGTCGACCCGTACGTCGACCCGTCGCGGTTCACCGTCACCCGGGCGGTGGTCTACACGTTCCACCACCTCGTCGCGCAGCGGTGGCGGGAGCGGCGGGTGTTCCTGCTGGGCGACGCCGCCCACCAGATGCCCCCGTTCCTCGGGCAGGGGCTGTGCAGCGGCCTACGGGACGCGGCGAACCTGACCTGGAAGCTGCCCCTGGTGCTGTCCGGCGCGGCCGATCCGGCGGTGCTCGACACGTACGAGATCGAGCGGCGCCCCCACACCACGGCGATGGCGCAGACGAGCGTCCGCCTGGGCCGGGTCTTCCTGGCCCGCAGCCGGCGCGCGGCCGGGCTGCGGGACGCCGTGTTGCGGGCGGTGCAGACCGTGCCCCGGGTACGCCGGTTCGTGCGGCACTTCGAGTTCAAGCCGGTGCCGGCGTACGAGCGCGGGTTGCTGGCCGGGGGCCGGCGCGACGGTGCCGTCGGGACGATGTTCCCGCAGCCCCGGGTCGGCACCGCCGGGTCGGCGACGCCCCGCCTGCTCGACGAGGTGCTGGGGGACGGCTTCGCGGTGATCGGGCGCGGCCTCCCGGCCGGCCTGCCCGGGGTGTCGGGGCCGGCGGTGCGCTCCGTCGAGGTGCACCCCGCCGGGGCGGCGGTCCCGCCTGCCACCGGTGGGCAGGACGGCGACCGGGTCGACGTCGTCGACGTGGACGGTGCGATCGGCGCGTGGCTGCGCCGGCACCGGGCCGACGTGGTCGTGCTGCGCCCGGACCGGTTCGTCTTCGCCGTCGCCCGCTCCGGCGGCCTGCGGCGGGTGGGCCGGGACCTCGCGGCGGCCCTCGGGGACCCGGAGGTGGTCGGCCAACCGGTCGGGTGAGGGCCCCGTCCGTCCGGTCCGGCCCCGCCGGGCGGGCTCAGACGTGTGGACCGTCCTCGACGTCGCGGGTCACGAGGGCGAACTGGTGGCAGTACTCGATGCCCTCCTCGACGTGCAGGCAGGTCACCGGCGACGCGCTCAGCGGCGGCGTGTCGGGGCCCACCCGGAAACGGGTGCGCACCACGGTGTCGTCCGGCCCCTCGTCGTCGACGTCGACCAGGAAGGGCGGCGCCCCGGGGGCGAACCTGCCCTCGGCCGTCCAGGTGTAGCGCAGCTCGACCTCACCGTCGCCGGGGCAGCTCCAGCGGAGCCGGCTGGTGGCGGCGCCACCGGCGTTGGCCCAGGCGCTCCAGCCGGTGCCGTCCGGCCGCAGGCAGACCCAGCTCGACTCCATCACCCCGTAGTCGTACAGGCTGCTGTCCCAGAGCCCGACGAGATTCCCGTCCCGCATGTGCCCCATCGTGGCAGCACGCGCGCATACCGGGCGGCGGAGGGCGGGCCGGCCCGGCCCGCCGGTGGGCCGGGGACCCGGCCGGCCGGAAACGATCATCTGCCCTCGAAAAACTTTACCGGCCAGACGGTATAGTTCCTGTCATGGTGAACTCGGTGACGGAGCTGTCGGTACGGCGGCGGTGGGCGGCGCTCGCGGTGCTGGTGGGTGCCGTGCTGCTGCTCGCGATCGACGGGACCGTGCTGTACCTGGCGGTCCCGTCGATGACGCGCGACCTGGCCCCGACGGCCACCCAGGTGCTCTGGATCGGTGACATCTACTCGCTCGCGCTGGCGGGTCTGCTGGTCACCATGGGCACCCTGGCCGACCGGATCGGCCGCAAGAAGCTGCTGCTGGTCGGCACCACCGCGTTCGGCTCGGCCTCGCTGCTCGCGGCGTTCGCCCCGACCGCCGAGGCGCTGATCGCGGCCCGCCTCCTGCTGGGCCTGGCGGGCGCGACGATCATGCCCTCGACGCTGTCGATCATCCGGAACGTCTTCCTCGACCAGGCGGAACGCACCCGGGCGATCGCGGTCTGGTCGGCCGCCTCGGCGGGCGGCATCGCGCTCGGCCCCCTGGTGGGCGGGGCGTTGCTGGAGCACTTCTGGTGGGGCTCGGTGTTCCTGATCAACGTACCGATCATGGTCGTGCTCCTGGTCGCCGGCATCGTCCTGCTCCCGGAGTCGCGCGACCCCCGCCCGGGGCCCTTCGACGTGCTGTCGGCGGGCCTGTCGATGGCGGCGATCGTGCCGCTGGTCTACGCGGTCAAGCATGCCGTCGGCACCGGCCTCGACGGTGTCTTCGCCGCGACCCTCGCCCTCGGGTGGGGGGCCGGGGTGCTCTTCGTCCGCCGGCAGCGGCGGCTGGCCACCCCGATGATCGACGTGACGTTGTTCCGCAATCCGGCGTTCAGCGGCGCGGTGCTGGCCACCTTCATCTCGATCTTCGCGCTCACCGGGCTGCTGTTCTTCTTCTCCCAGTACCTCCAACTGGCCCGGGGATTCAGCCCGCTGGTCGCCGGGCTGGCCGAGATGCCCGCGACGATCGCCTCGATCCTCGTCGTCGGCCTGGTCGGGGTCGCGATGTCCCGGCTCGGCCGGGGCCGGGCCATCGGGATCGCCCAGGCGGTGTCCGCCGTCGGGCTGCTGCTGGTCGCGGCGGCCGAGAGCGCCGAGAGTTACCTCTGGCTCGGGCTCGCGCTGGTGCCGGTCGGGCTGGGGGTCGGCCTGGCGATGACCCTGAGCACCGACGCGGTGGTCTCCGCCGTGCCGCCCCGCAAGGCCGGCGCCGCGGCCTCGATCTCCGAGACCGCCTACGAACTGGGGGTCGCGCTCGGCATCGCGATCCTGGGGTCGGTGGTGACCCTCACCTACCGGGCGAACCTCGCCCTTCCCGCCGACCTGTCACCGACCACCCGGTCGATGGTGGAGGACTCGCTGCCCTCGGCGCTGAGCGTCCTCGCGCCCGGATCGGACCTCGCCGCCGCCGCGCGGGAGGCGTTCGTCCACGCCATCCAGATCACCTCGGTGATCGCGGCGGTGATCACGGCGCTGGCCGCGATCGTGGCCTGGCGTACCATTCCCTCGCCGAGACAGCCGGCGGAGCGCGACGGCGGCCCATCCGCGAACCACTAGGAGGGAGGCTGCGATGGCACGCAAGGCGGGACGCCCACCCGAACAGACCCGTCGCCTGCTGCTCGACGCCGCCGCGACGGTGATCCGCGACCGGGGCATCACCGCGACCCTCGACGACATCGCCCGGGCCGCCGGGGTGTCCAAGGGTGGCCTGCTCTACCACTTCGCCAGCAAGGACGATCTCGTCCTCGCCCTCGCCGCCGACCTGCTCGACGGGTTCCGCCGGGAGGTCGAGGCCGCCCTGTCCCCGGGCGACGAGGCACCGGGGCGGCTCGCCCGCGCCTACGTACGCGCCTGCCTGGACCCGAGCGTCGACGAACGCACGCTCCGCGACAGCATCACGCTGACCGCCCACCTGATGACCAGTCCCGAGGTCGAGAGACTCAGCCGCGACGACGCCCGGCGCTGGCAGGACGAGCTGCGCGCCGACGGCCTCCCCGACGACGTCCTCACCCTGGTCGTCGCCGCCGCCGACGGCGCCAGTAGCGCGCCCCTGTGGGGCGGCGGGGCCTATCCCGGGGACCTGGGGCTGCTGCGGGACCAGCTCGTCGCGGTGACCCACGATCCCGGGCACTGGCAGAAGCTGGACGGGTCACGGCACGCCGACAGATGACGTCAACCGCCGACAGGTGACTGTTCGTTTCTTTCATCACGGCGACGTAGAATTGCGGTCGTGACGAAACGTTTGACCGAGGTGGCTCGCAAGGCGGGCGTCAGCGAGGCCACGGTGAGCCGGGTGCTCAACGGGCGTGGTGGTGTCGCCGAGGCGACCCGGACGGCGGTGCTCACCGCCCTGGACGTGCTCGGCTACGAACGGCCCAGCAAGCTGCGCGGGGAACGGGCCCGGCTGGTGGGGCTGGTCCTCCCCGAGTTGCAGAACCCGATCTTCCCGGCGCTCGCCGAGGTGGTGACCGGCTCGCTGGCCCAGCGCGGGTTCACCCCCGCGCTGTGCGCCCGCACCATCGGCGGCGTCACCGAGTCGGCGTACGTCGACATGCTGCTGGACCACCAGGTCTCCGGGGTCATCTTCGCCGGCGGGTCGTACGCGCTGGCCGACGCCGCGCACGAGCACTACCGGCGGCTGACCGAGCGGGGACTGCCGGTGGTGCTGGTCAACGCGGGCGTCGACGAGCTGGGCTTCCCCCGGGTCTCCACCGACGACGCGGTGGCGGTGGAGCAGGCGTACGGCCACCTGCGCTCGCTGGGACACGAGCGGATCGGCATGGTGCTCGGCCCGGAGGACCACGTGCCGTCGCGACGCAAGCTGGCCGCGCTGCGGCGGGTCGCCGGGTGGGGCGAGGAGACCGAGTGGGTCGAGCGGTCCAGCTTCTCCATGGAGGGCGCCCGGGTCGCCGCGACCAAGCTGGTCGACCGGGGGGCCACCGGGGTGATCTGCGCCAGCGACGTGCTGGCCCTGGGCACCATCCGCGCGGTGCGCCGGCTCGGCCGGGCGGTGCCGGGCGACGTGTCGGTCGTCGGCTTCGACGACTCCGCCTTCATGACCTGCACCGACCCGCCGTTGACCACGGTGCGGCAACCGATCGAGACGATGGGCCAGGCGGCGGTGGACCTGCTGGTCACCCAGATCGAGGGCGGCGGGGTGCTCGCCGACGAGCTGCTCTTCGAGCCGGAGCTGGTGGTGCGGGGCTCGACCGCGCCCACCCCGAGGGGGTAGCCGGCCGGGCGGCGGCACCACGCGGACGAGGGGCGGACCCGGGACGGGGGTCCGCCCCTCGTCGCGTCTCCGGACACCACCCTCCACCACTGTCCCCGATTTTCATAGTCCAGTCTGGTTCTTGCGTTCATCGATTCGGGTTTGTATCGTCATCGCCACGAAACAAGGCAGTGACGAGCTTGAGATCACCTCCACCCAGGAAGGGTGTGCGCCCCATGACCAGAACCAGGCTGCGCCGCGCGCTCGGGGTCCTCCTCGTCGCCGGGGTCGCCCTCGCCGCGACCGGCTGCGGCTCCGACGAGGACCAGTCCGCCGACGGTACGGTGACCATCACGGTGAACGGGCTGCCCCCGGCGACGGAGGCGGCGAACCACCAGCGCTTCCTCGACAACGTCGCCGAGTTCGAACGGCAGAACCCGGACATCAGGATCGACGCCCGCGAGGGCAAGATGGACCCGCAGACCTTCGCCGCGAAGCTGGCCGGCGGGCAGTTGGAGGACGTCTTCTACGTCTACTTCACCGATCCGGCGAACCTGATCGCCAAGCGGCAGGTCGCCGACATCTCGGCGTACGTCAAGGACTTCCCCGTCGTCGACCAGATCCGGCCGGAGGTCAGGCGGGTCTTCTCCGACGACGCCGGCAAGCTGTACGGCCTGCCGTACAAGAACTACTCGATGGGGTTGCTCTACAGCCGGCCGCTGTTCACCAAGGCCGGACTGGACCCGGACAAGCCGCCGACGACCTGGGCCGAGGTCCGCACCGCCGCGCAGAAGATCGCCGCCCTCGGCGGCGGCACGGTGGGCTTCGGCGAGTACAGCAAGTCCAACACCGGCGGCTGGCACTTCACCACCCACATGTACTCCCGGGGTGGCGAGGTCGCGGTCAACGAGGGCGGCACCTGGAAGGCGGCGTTCAACAACGACACCGGCCGGCAGGTGCTCACCCAGCTCAAGGAGATGCGCTGGACCGACGACAGCATGGGTGCCCGGCAGTCCCTGGAGTGGGCCGACCTGCTCCAGCTCATGGGCGCCGGCAAGCTCGGCATGTACCTGGCCACCGCCGACAACATCCCCACCATCGTCAACCAGTACAAGGGTGACTTCGCCGACTACGGACTCGGCCCGATCCCGGACGGCCGGGGCACCCTCGGCGGCGGTGAGGGCTACATGTTCAACGCCAAGGCCAGCCCCGAGAAGATCCGCGCCGGCCTGAAATGGCTGACCTTCTGGTTCACCAGCGCGGACCGGTTCGAGGCGGAGAACAAGTGGGCGGCGGAGCACAAGCTCCCCGTCGGCCTGCCGGAGCCGCAGATCTTCACCGGCCCCGCCGCGCAGACCCAGGCCGCCGCCGACAAGACGTACGCCAACGTGCCGCAGCAGAACTACGCCCCCTTCGTGGCCGCGATGGGCAGCATCCCGGTCAAGCTCGAACCCCCGAACGCGCAGCAGGTCTACGCCGCGCTGGACGTGGCCATGCTCAAGGTGCTCACCGACCGCGACGCCAACGTGGACCAACTCCTGGCCGACGCCGAGAAACAGGTCAACACGATCCTCAGCACGGTCCGCTGACCGGCCAGACAGCGCGGTGAGGAGGGGCCCCTTCCTCTACCGGAGGCGTTAACAAGGGGCCCTTCCTTCCACCGAAGGGGTTGAGATGGCGGTTCTGACGACCGCTCGGGATGCCGCGGAGGGCCCCGGCGCGGCCGGGCGGCCCCGGGCGGCGGACGCCGGACGGCGGCGGCGCCGGCTCCGGGACGACCTGCTGGCGTACGCCTTCCTCGCGGCCGGCCTCCTCTGCTTCGCGTTCTTCTCCTGGTACCCGCTGGCGCGCGGCGTCGTGCTCAGCTTCCAGCAGGTCAACTTCGTCACCGACCCGACCTTCGTCGGGCTGGACAACTTCCGGGCCCTCGTCGCCGACCCGCTGTTCTGGACCGCGTGGAAGAACACGCTGGTCTTCACCGGCCTCGCCCTGGTGCTCGGGTACCTGGTGCCGCTGGCGCTGGCGATCCTGCTCAACGAGCTGCGGCACGTCGCGGGGTTCTTCCGGGTCGCCGTGTACCTGCCGGTGATGCTGCCGCCGATCGTGGTGGTGCTGCTCTGGAAGTACCTCTACGACCCGGGCAACGGCCTGTTCAACACGCTGCTGCGCGGCGCGCACCTGCCGGAGAGCCAGTGGACGCAGTCCTCGTCCACCGCGATGATCTCGCTGGTCCTCGTCTCCACCTGGGCGAACCTCGGCGGCGCCACGCTGATGTACCTCGCCGCGTTGCAGAACGTGCCCGGCGAGCTGTACGAGGCGGCCGAGCTGGACGGGGCCGGCGTCCGGCAACGGCTGCGCCACGTGACCCTGCCGCACCTGCGCTTCATCATGCTGGTCCTGCTGCTGCTCCAGATCATCTCCACCATGCAGGTCTTCATCGAGCCGTACCAGCTCACCGGCACCACGAACCCGGACACGGTCACCGTGATGGTGCTGATCTACCGGTACGCCTTCACGGTGAACAACGACTTCGGCCTGGCCGCCGCGGCGAGCGTGGTGCTCTTCGTGGTGCTCGGCGTCTTCTCCGCCCTCTACCTCCGGCTCACCCGCCGCGCCGACTGAGCCCCGCCGCGCCGTTCGAGCCCGCCGCGCCGACCGAGGAGGCCGCCGTGACCCTCGCCGCCACCCCCGTGCCGCCCACCGGCACGCCACCGCCGGAGTCGCGCCGCCGGTCCGGGCGACCGCGCGCCGCCGCCACCCGCACCCTGATCGCCGACCGCCAGCTCGCCCGGGGGCGCGGCCGGGTGTTGTACGTCGCGGTGCTGGCCCTGGTGCTCACGCTCTTCGTGCTGGTCTTCCTCGTCCCGGTCTACTGGATGGTGACCTCGGCGGTGAAGGCGCCCGCCGAGTTCGCCCGTACCCCGCCGACGATCGTGCCGGAGTCCTTCCATCCCGGGACGTACGCGCTGGCGTGGGAGCACATGCAGATCCCCCGGTACTTCCTGAACACCGTGTACTACGCGCTCGGCGGTTGGCTGATCCAGCTCGCGGTGGCGGTGACCGCCGCGTACGCGCTGTCGAAGCTGCGGCCCCGGTTCGGCGGTGTGGTGCTCGCCGCGATGCTGGCCAGCCTGATGCTGCCGGCCGCCGCGCTGCTGGTGCCGGCGTACCTGACCGTCAGCGACGTGCCGATCTTCGGCGTCAACCTACTGAACACCCCGTGGGCGCTGTGGCTGCCGGCGGCCGCGAACGCCTTCAACATCTACGTGCTCAAGCGCTTCTTCGACCAGATCCCCGACGACCTGCTCGACGCGGCCAGCCTGGACGGCGCCGGCCGGCTGCGGGTGCTCGCCTCGATCGTGCTGCCGCTGTCCCGGCCGGTGCTCGGGGTGGTCTCCATCTTCTCGATCATCGCGATCTGGAAGGACTTCCTCTGGCCGCTGCTGGTGCTCCAGGACCCGCAGACGCAGACGCTCAGCGTGGCGCTGAGCCGGCTGGCCAACACCAGCCAGATCCCCCCGACCGAGCTGATGGCCGGCCTGGTGATCGCCAGCGTCCCGATGCTCGTCGTCTTCCTGGTCTTCCACCGCAGCATCGTCAGCGGCCTCTCCGCCGGTGGCCTGAAGGGCTGACCCGGCCCCGGCCAGCGCCGGCCGCTGGGCGCGGGCCAGCCGACCTCGACGGACCGACCCAGAAAGCAGGTGCCCGTGTCCACAGCAGACGACTCCCGGTGGTGGCGCAGCGCGGTGATCTACCAGATCTACCCGCGCAGCTTCGCCGACGGCGACGGCGACGGCATCGGTGACCTCGCGGGCATCCGCGAGCGCCTGGCGTACCTGTCCGGTCTGGGGGTGGACGCGCTCTGGCTGAGCCCCTGGTACCCCTCGCCGATGGCCGACGCCGGCTACGACGTCGCCGACCACCGCGACATCGACCCGGTCTTCGGCACCCTCGCCGAGGCGGAGCAGCTCATCGCCGAGGCCCACCGGCAGGGCCTGCGGATCATCGTCGACCTGGTGCCCAACCACTGCTCCGACGCGCACCCCTGGTTCCAGGCGGCACTGGCCGACCCCGACGCGCCGGAACGGGAGCTGTTCTGGTTCCATCCCGGCCGGGGCCCGGACGGCGGGCGGCAGCCGACCGACTGGGTCTCCCCCTTCGGCGGCGGCACCTGGACCCGGACCACGAACCCGGACGGCACCCCCGGCGACTGGTACCTGCACCTGTTCGCCCCGCAGCAACCCGACTTCAACTGGGACCACCCGAGGGTACGGGCCGAGTTCGAGGAGATCATCCGGTTCTGGCTGGACCGGGGGGTGGACGGCATCCGGATCGACTCGGCGGCGATGCTGGCCAAGGACCCCACCCTGCCGGAGGTCACCCCCGACGGACCGCACCCGTTCGTCGACGTCGACGCGGTGCACGGGATCTACCGGAGCTGGCGGCGGATCGCCGACGGGTACCCGGGCGGCCGGGCGCTCATCGGTGAGATCTGGCTGCCCGACCAGCAGCGCTTCGCCAACTACCTGCGCCCCGACGAGCTGCACACCGCGTTCAACTTCGACTTCCTCGGCTGCGCCTGGACGGCCCCCGCGCTGCGCGCCTGCGTCGACGCCACGCTGGCCGCGCACGCCCCGGTCGGCGCGCCGGCCACCTGGGTGCTGTCCAACCACGACGTCACCCGGCACGTCACCCGGTACGGCCGGGCCGACACCACGTTCAGCTTCGCCGCCCGGCGGGAGGGCATCCCCACCGACCTGGAGCTGGGCACCCGGCGGGCCCGCGCCGCCGTGCTGCTCAGCCTGGCCCTGCCCGGTGCCGCCTACGTCTACCAGGGCGAGGAACTGGGCCTGTGGGAGGTCGAGGACATCCCGCACGAGCTGCGGCAGGACCCGATGTTCGTCCGGTCCGGCGGGGTCGACCCGGGTCGGGACGGCTGCCGGGTCCCGCTGCCGTGGTCCGGCGACGCGCCGCCGTTCGGTTTCAGCCCGGAGGGCGCGACCGCGCCGCCGTGGCTGCCCCAGCCGGCCGACTGGAAGGACCGCACGGCCCGCGCGCAGGCCGGCGACCCGCACTCGATGCTGGAGCTGTACCGGACGGCGATCGCCCTGCGCCGCGCCGAGGCGGCGCTCGGCGACGGGGACCTGACGTGGCTGCCCGCCCCGGACGGGGTGCTGGCGCTGCGCCGCGATCCCGGTGTCACCTGCCTGGTGAACCTCTCCGGCGCGGCGGTGCCGCTGCCGCCGCACCGTGGGCTGCTCCTGGCCAGCGGCCCGCTCGACGACGACCGGCTGCCCCCGGACACCGCCGTCTGGCTGCGCAGCACGCCGGACGACCCGAGATGACCCGGGCGCGGCGGCGGCGGTCCCGTCCCACCGCCGACACCGCGCCACCGACCGCTGGCCGTCGGCCGGCCCGCCCGCGACGAGGAGGTACGCCACCGCACCACACGGGGGACCTGGCCACCTGAAGGAAAGGGAGAGCCCTGCTCATGGCCGACCACACCGCCCGTCACCACCCCCGCCCGCCGAGACACCGGACCCGGACGACGATCGCCGCGCTCGTCGGCACCGCGCTCGCCGCCGCGTCGGTCTCGGTCGTCACGCTCACCAGCACCGCGACCCCGGCCCGCGCGGCCGGTCTCTCCCCGTTCGACATCACCGGCCGGGGCGCCACCGTGCCGTTCGTCGAGCACGAGGCGGAGAAGGCCGCGCACACCGGCACCCGGATCGGACCGGACCGCCGCTACGGCACGCTGCCGTCGGAGGCCAGCGGCCGGGAGGCGGTCACCCTCGACGCGGTCGGGGAGTACGTCGAGTTCACCCTCACCGCACCCGCGAACGCGGTGACCGTCCGCTACAGCGTCCCGGACAACGCCGCCGGCACCGGCCGCGACGCCACCATCGACCTGCGGGCCAACGGCACCCTGGTCAGGGCGGTCCCGGTCACCTCGAAGTACGGCTGGTACTACGGCGGCTACCCGTTCAACAACAACCCCGGCGACATCAACCCGCACCACTTCTACGACGAGACCCGGACCCTGTTCGGCAGCACGTACCCGGCCGGCACGAGGATCCGGCTCCAGGTCTCCTCGACCGCCCAGTCACCGACGTTCACCATCGACCTGGCCGACTTCGAGCTGGTCGCCGCCCCGATCGCCAAACCGGCCGGCGCCCTGGACGTGGTGACCGACTTCGGGGCCGACCCGACCGGGGCCACCGACGCCACCGCCCGGTTCCAGGCCGCCGTGGACGCCGGTCGCGCCCAGGGTCGGACGGTGTGGATCCCGCCGGGCAGCTTCACGCTCTGGGACCACGTGGTGGTCGACGGGGTGACCCTGCGCGGCGCCGGTCCGTGGCACTCGGTGCTCGGCGGCCGGCACCCCACCGACCGCAAGCGCGCCGCCGGCATCTACGGCAAGTACGTGACCGGCGGCGGGTACCGGGGTGAGATCCGCCCGCACGAGGCCGGCGGGCCCAGCCGCAACGTGGTGCTGCGCGACTTCGCCATCATCGGCGACATCCGGGAACGGGTGGACGACGACCAGGTCAACGCCATCGGCGGGGCGATGTCGGACTCGGTGGTGGACAACCTGTGGCTCCAGCACACCAAGGTCGGCGCCTGGATGGACGGGCCGATGGACAACTTCACCATCCGCAACAGCCGGATCCTCGACCAGACCGCCGACGGGGTGAACTTCCACTGGGGGGTCACCAACTCGACGGTGACCAACACCTTCGTCCGTAACACCGGCGACGACGCCCTCGCCATGTGGGCCGACACCGTGCCCAACGTCGGCAACTCCTTTACCCGCAACACGATCGGCGTGACCGTCCTCGCCAACCACCTGGTCACCTACGGTGGGCGGGACATCCGGATCACCGACAACGTGACCGCCGACTCGGTCACCAACGGCGGCGGCATCCACGTGGCCAACCGGTACACCGGGGTGACCGGCCCGACCGCCGTCGCCGGCACGATCACGGTCGCCCGCAACACGCTGATCCGTAACGGCAACTCCGACTACAACTGGCGGTTCGGGGTCGGCGCGATCTGGTTCTCCGCGTTGAACCAGCCGATCCAGGGCGCGTCGATCGTGGTCAGCGACACCGACATCCTGGACAGCTCCTACGCGGCGCTGCACTGGATCGAGGGCGCCACCAGCGGGATCAGCTTCAGCAACGTTCGCATCGACGGCGCGGGCACGTACGCGCTCCAGGTGCAGGCGCCCAGCCAGGTGTCGTTCACCAACGTCCGGGCCACCAACATCGCCCAGGCCACCCCGATCCACAACTGCGTGGGCAGCGGCTTCCAGATCACCCAGGGGGCCGGCAACTCGGGCTGGTACACCGCCACCCCGTACTGCGGGCCGTGGCCGGAGCCCCGGTGGGGCAGCGGCCCGACCAGCCCGCCACCGACCACTGCCCCGACCACCCCGCCACCCACCACCCCGCCGCCGACGACCCCGCCGCCGACCGGGAACCTGGCGCTGGGCCGGCCGGTCACCGCCACCAGCCACACCGACGTGTACGTGGCCACCCACGCGGTGGACGGCACCGCCACCACGTACTGGGAGAGCGCCAACCACGTCTTCCCGCAGACCCTCACCGTCGACCTGGGCAGCGCCCGGCCGGTACGCCGGGTGGTGCTGAAGCTGCCGCCGTCGCCGGCCTGGCAGACCCGGACCCAGACGCTGTCGGTGCTCGGCTCGACCGACGGCGCCACGTGGGCCACGCTCGCCGCCCCGGCGGGCCGGACCTTCGACCCGGCCACCGGCAACACCGTCTCGATCGGCCTGCCCGCCGGTGACCGGCGCTACGTCCGGCTGGTCGTCACCGGCAACACCGGCTGGCCGGCGGCGCAGGTCGCCGAGTTCGAGGTGCACGCCTCCTGAGTCGTGGGGTGGGCCCCGGGACGCCGACCGGGGCCCACCCCACCCCCGCCGCCCCCGCGGCACCCGTAACGCCTCTCCACCTCCCCGGAAGAAGGTGTCGATCCCCCATGTCCAGATTCCGTACCCGGTTGACCGCCGTGCTCGTCGCGGTCGGCCTCGTGCTCACCGTGGCGCCCGCACCGGCGGCCGTCGCGGCCGGCGGCCCGAACCTCGCCGCCGGCCGACCCGCGACGGCCAGCAGCGCCAACGGCTCCTACGTCGCGACCGCCGTCACCGACGGCGACGCCGGCACCTACTGGGAGAGCAGCGGCGCCCTCCCGCAGTGGGTCCAGGTCGACCTGGGCTCCGGCCGCTCGATCGACCAGGTGAAGCTGAAGCTGCCGACGGGCTGGGAGTCGCGCACCCAGACGCTGTCGGTGCAGGGCAGCGCGGACGGCAGCGGCTTCGGCACGATCGTCGGCTCGGCGGGCCGCGTCTTCGGCCCGGCCGGCGGCAACACCGTCACCCTCGACTTCCCGGCGACCACCACCCGGTACGTCCGGGTCGCGGTCACCGCGAACACCGGCTGGCCGGCCGCGCAGCTCGCCGAGCTGGAGGTGTACGGGGCGGCCAGCTCGTCGACCAACCTGGCGGCGGGCCGGAGCATGTCCGCCAGCGGCCACGCCGACGTCCACGTCGCCGGCAACGCCAACGATGGCAACCCGGGCTCCTACTGGGAGAGCGCCAACAACGCCTTCCCGCAGTGGATCCAGGTGGACCTCGGGGCCACGGTCACCGTCGACCGGCTGGTGCTCAGGCTGCCCGGCGGCTGGGCGGCGCGCACCCAGACGCTCACCGTGCAGGGCAGCACCACCGGGTCGACGTTCAGCACCCTGGTCGCCTCCGCCGGGTACGCGTTCACCCCGGCGGCCGGGAACACGGTGACCGTCCCGGTCGGCGCGGCGTCGACCCGCTACGTGCGGCTCCTGGTCACCGCGAACACCGGCTGGCCGGCCGGTCAGCTCGCCGAGCTCGAGGTGTACGGGCCGGCCAGCGGGGACACCCAGCCGCCGGCCGCGCCGACGAACCTGGCCTTCACCCAACCGGCCACCGGACAGATCCGGCTCACCTGGTCCGCCGCCACCGACAACGTCGGCGTGACCGGATACGACATCTACGCCAACAACGTCCTGCGGGCCAGCGTCTCCGGCTCGACGCTCACCTACACCGACACCCAACCCGCCGACGCCACCGTGACGTACCACGTCCGGGCGAGGGACGCCGCCGGCAACACCTCGGCGAACAGCAACACCGTCACCCGGACCGGCAGCAGCGGCGACACCCAGCCGCCGACCGCCCCGACGAACCTGGCGTACACCCAACCGGCCACCGGACAGATCCGGCTCACCTGGTCCGCCGCCACCGACAACGTCGGCGTGACCGGATACGACATCTACGCCAACAACGTCCTACGGGCCAGCGTCTCCGGCACCACCCTCACCCACACCGACACCCAGCCGGCCAGCGCGACGGTCACGTACCACGTCCGGGCCAGGGACGCCGCCGGCAACGCCTCGGCGAACAGCAACACCGTCACCCGGACCGGCAGCACCCCGGGTGGGCGCAACCTCGCCGCCGGCAAGCCGGCCACCGCCTCGTCGACGGTGCACGTCTTCACCGCCGCCAACGCCGTCGACGACGACGTCACCACGTACTGGGAGGGTGCGCCCGGGGCGTACCCGAGCACGCTGACCGTCGCGCTCGGCGCCAACGCCAGCATCAGCGCGGTCGTGGTGAAGCTGAACCCGGACCCGGCGTGGGGGCCGCGGACCCAGACCTTCCAGATCCTCGGTCGGGAGCAGGCCGCCGCCGGGTTCAGCACGCTGGTCGGCGCGGCGGCCTACTCGTTCAGCCCGGCCGGCGGCAACACGGTGACCGTCCCGGTGTCGGCGACCGCCGCCGACGTGCGGCTCCAGTTCACCGCGAACACCGGGTCGGCCAACGGGCAGGTCGCCGAACTCCAGGTGATCGGCACCCCGGCGCCGAACCCGGACCTCACCGTCACCACCCTGACCGTCGCTCCCGCCGCCCCGGTGGAGACCGACCGGATCACGCTCACCGCCACCGTGCGCAACGCCGGCACCCTGGCGGCCGGGGCGACGACGGTCGGCTTCGCCCTCGACGGGACGACCGTCGGCCAGGCCCCGGTCGGTGCCCTCGCGGCCGGCGCGTCGACCACCGTGTCGACCACCGTCGACCCCCGCGACGCCGGCAGCTACCAGCTCAGCGCCACCGTCGACGAGGCGAACCGGGTCATCGAGCAGGACGAGTCGAACAACAGTCTGACCAGCCCGACCCGGCTGACGGTCACCCCGGTGTCGAGTTCCGACCTGGTCGCCTCGGCGGTGACCTGGTCACCCGGCACGCCGAACGCGGGCGCCACGGTCCGGTTCGCGGTGACCCTGCGCAACCAGGGGACGGTCGCCTCGGCGGGCGGCGCGCACGGCGTCACACTCACCCTGCTCACCGACACCGGCACCGTGGTCCGCACCCTCACCGGCGCGTACTCCGGCACGATCGGCGCCGGTGCCACGGCCGGCCCGGTCGACCTGGGCACCTGGCCGGCGGCCAACGGCCGGTACACCGTCCGGGTGGTGGTCGCCGCCGACGCCAACGAGGTGCCCGTCAAGCGGGCCAACAACACCAGCGAGCGACCGCTGTTCGTGGGCCGGGGCGCCAACCTGCCGTACGACATGTACGAGGCAGAGGAGGGCTCGGTCGGCGGTGGGGCGCAGGTGGTCGGGCCGAACCGGACCATCGGTGACCTGGCCGGCGAGGCGTCCGGCCGGCGGGCGGTGACCCTGAACAGCACCGGCGCGTACGTCGAGTGGACCACCAGGGCACCGGCCAACGCCCTGGTCACCCGCTTCTCCATCCCGGACGCCCCGAACGGGGGCGGAATCACCGCGACGCTGAACATCTACGTCAACGGGGTGCTGCACAAGCCGGTCAGCCTCACCTCGAAGCACATCTGGCTGTACGGCGCGGAGGCCAGCCCGAGCGACTCGCCGAGCGCCGGGCCGCCCCGGCACCTCTACGACGAGGCGAACGTGCTGCTCGACTCGACCATCCCGGCGGGCAGCCGGATCCGGTTGCAGAAGGACCCGGCGAACACCACCACGTACGCCATCGACTTCGTCAACCTGGAGCAGGTGACCCCCCGGGACAACCCGGACCCGGCGCGGTACCGGGTGCCCAACGGGTTCGGCCACGCCGACGTGCAGAGCGCGCTGGACGCGGTCCGGATGGACACCACCGGCACCCTGGTCGGGGTCTACCTGCCGCCGGGCACGTACGAGACCGCCCAGAAGCTCCAGGTGTACGGCAAGCCGGTGAAGGTGGTCGGCGCGGGGATGTGGTTCACCCGCTTCCAGACGCCGCCGTCGCAGCAGAACACCGACGCCGGTTTCCGGGTGGAGCCCAGCGCGAGCGGGTCGTCCTTCGAGCACCTGGCCTTCTTCGGCAACTACACCACCCGCCAGGACGGGCCGGGCAAGGTCTGGGGCGAGCTGAAGGACGTCGACAACCTGACCCTGGACAACGTCTGGGTCGAGCACACGGTGTGCGCGTACTGGGGGGTGAGCGTCAGCGGGTTGAAGATCACCAATAGCCGGTTCCGGAACACCTTCGCCGACGCGGTGAACATGACCAATGGCAGCACGAACAACCTGATCAGCAACTCGGAGGGCCGGTCCAACGGCGACGACGCGTTCGCGTTGTTCTCCGCGACCGACCAGGGCGCCGCCACCGGAAATCACGGCAATGTGTTCGAGAACCTCAGCGCCACGCTGACCTGGCGGGCCGCCGGGATCGCCGTGTACGGCGGGTACGACAACATCTTCCGCAATCTCTACATCGCGGATATGTTGACGTACTCCGGAATCACCATCAGCTCGCTGGACTTCGGCTACCCCTTCGTCGGGTTCGGGGCCAGCCCACCGACCCGGTTCGAGAACATCTCACTGATCCGGGCCGGCGGACACTTCTGGGGCGCGCAGACCTTCCCGGCGATCTGGGTGTTCTCCGCGTCGAAGGAGTTCCGTGGCATCCGCGTCAGCGACGTGGACATCGTCGATCCGACGTACTCGGGCATCATGTTCCAGACCAAGTACACCGGCAACCAGCCGGAGAACCCGGTCACCGACACGGTCTTCACCAACGTGTCGATCTCGGGCGCGCGGCGCAGCGGTGACGCCTTCGACGCCAAGTCGGGCTTCGGGATCTGGGTCAACGAGCTGCCGGAGCAGGGCCAGGGCCCGGCGGTCGGCTCGGTGACCTTTACCAACCTGCGGTTGAGCAACAACTGGCAGGACATCCGCAACACCACCAGCACGTTCACCATCACCCGCAACTGACGGCACCGCCACGGCCGCCGGGAGGGCACCCCTCCCGGCGGCTGTGCCGTGTCCGGGCACCGGCGCGGCAACCACCACGAATGCCGCGCAGCGGGCACCGTCGACAAGTCCACGGCGGTCGGCACCACCGGGTCGGCGGGCGGTGATCGACCGGGTGGTGCATTCCGCACGGTCCCGGTCGTACCGTCGACAATCCGGAGTGTCCATCCTGGAACGTTACGTAACTCTGCCGTAGCCCGAGGTGGCGGACCTGGGTCCGGAACCGGACCGAGAATGAGAACGGTCGAAGCTTGCGTGCGTCCCACCGGCAATCAACGATCGCGTGAACAACGAGACCGATGGGGGGCGGATCGCAGTGTCACTGGATACCCGACCGGCTACCGGCCACGCTGATCCACAACGGACGGCAGAGTTGCTGCGCGATCTCGACGAGGAGAATTCGACGGCGGTCCGCCGCTGGTCGGCGACGCTCGACCTGGACCACGATGATCCCTATTTGTTCGACCATCCACTCGACCACGTACCCGGCATGGCCCTCATCTGCGGCGTCTTCCAACTGGTCAGGGCCACCGGCACGCCGGTGGAGGGGATCGACCGGCGAATCCGGACGACGCTGCGATTTCCGCTCTTCTGCGAATTGGAGCGGACGATCCGGGTGGCCGCCGCCGACACCGGCGGGCCCGAGGGGGCGCTCACCGTACGGGCCGAGCAGGCGGGCACCGCCGTCTGCACGGGCCACGTCGAGTTCGGGGCCGTCGAGGCGCCGGCCGTCCGGCGGCCCACGGCCCGCCTGCTGCCGGCGGAGACGCCGGCGGCCGAGCCGGCCCTGGTGCACCGGCGGCTGGCCCAGAACGTCCTGATCTCGGAGATGGTCCCGACCGGGGCCGACCAGACGGTCGCCGTCCGCCGGCCGTTCGCGGGCCACCCGTTGGCCAGCCCGCCCGGCGAGCCGGACCAGGTGGAACTGGTCATCGACGCGGCCCGCCAGTACGCCACCATGATCAACCACGTCGCGCACCACGCCAGCCCGGACCTGAGGTTCGTGCTGCTCGACCTGGACGCGGACCTGCCCGGCACGGTCCACGGCGACGTGGAACTGAGCTGGACGCCGATCCCACCCGCCAAGGGCCGGCGCAGTCTCGTCTTCGACGTGCTGGTCGACGGGGTCCGCCGGGGGCACGTCGGCTTCCGGTACTACGCCGCTCCCGAGGCGGTCTACCAGCGGCTGCGCCATCCGGCCACGCCCGCCACCAACCAGGAAGGACACAAGTGACCCGCACGGACGCGACCGCCGGAGCCACCCGCCGGACGGTGGACCCGGTGACCCTGCTGACCCGGGTGCTGTTCGTGGTCGCGCTGGCCGTACTCGGCAGCCGGGCCGTCTGGCACCTCGCCCACGCCGCCGCACCCGAGCACCTGGTCTCCGGGCTGCTGGCCGGCGCGTACCTCGCCTGGATCGGCGCGGAGATCCCGGTGACCTTCCGCCGCTCGTCGGCGCCGGCGGTGGAGATCCGCACCCTGGCCGCGTACGCCAGCACCCGGATGCTCCTGGTGATCGTCACGGTGCTGCCGGCCACCCCCTGGTCGGGGTGGTCGTGGTGGATGGTGCCGCCGATCGCGCTCTTCGTCGCCGGGATCGTCCTGCGGCTGGTGGCCATCCGGGTGCTCGGGGCGCTCTACACCCACCACGTGGTCCGGCGGCAGCAGCACCCGATCGTGACCACCGGCCCGTACCGCCTGGTCCGGCACCCGGCCTACTCCGGGATGCTGCTGGCCAACCTCGGCTTCGTCCTCTTCTTCCACCACGTGGTCAGCGTGCTGGCGCTGGTGGCGCTGGTGGCGGTGCTGGTGTGGCGGATCCGCACCGAGGAGCGGGTGCTGTGGGCGGTCCCCGGCTACCCGGAGTTCGCCACCGGCCGGCCCCGCCTGCTGCCCGGGGTGTGGTGATGGCGCTGATCCGGGCCGGTGACCCCCGGCTGACCGACGCCACCCTGGTCGGGCACAAGTTCGCCCGGCAGGAGCGGCTGCGCCTGGCCGGCTTCCGGGTGCCGGAGTTCTGCTGCCTGCCGGTGTCGGCGTTCGACGAGGCGGCGACCGGCCTGCTGACCGCGCCGGCGGTGTCCCCGCCGGCCGGGGCGGAGACGCCGGCCGGCGCGGGTGCGGCGGCACCGGCGGCGGGGGCGTCCGCGCCGAGCGCGACGGCGTCCACCGAGGAGCTGCTGGCCTGGGCGACGGCGGTCGCCGACCGGCTCCGGTCGGCCACCCTGCCGGCCG
>NZ_LRQV01000066.1 GCF_001567585.1 Micromonospora rosaria | reverse complement strand
CGATCACCGGGCTACGCACACCGCCCCTGAACTGCCAGATCAGGTTGGAAAAGGCTCATTGATGCCATAGTCGCTTCTTGGATCGGCATCTCCGACGAGGAGCTCATCTCTATCTATCGATCGCGATATCCTGTGCTTTGGGATTACGAGGATGTCACCTATTTTGATGCGCAAGGGCGACGAATTGCAGGGAACCATCGCGTGTTCGGGTCTCAACAAAAGCGGGGGGATTATGAGGAGTTGATTGACTATCTCGATGATCCGGAGGGAAGTCGCGTGCCGGATGGGTATGCCGCACCTTTCTGCAAGGCGAATAGGGAGAGTGAGTATCGGCAAGCTCACGCGGTGTTCAGTAAGCGGATTCAGGATGCTGTCGATTCAGGCTGGCAACCTTCATAAGCCGCTGCCGAGAAATAATAGCTCCGAATAATTCGCAAGCCGGGTGGCGCCTCGCGGTGATGGAAGCCCGATCGCAGGTATTTCGGCGAGCCTGCCTGGTGCGCGGGGGCGGATGAGACCTGGCTCAGGCCTGGGTCGGCGTCATCGCTCTCCGTACCCGGCCGGCACGCTTACCCAGATGCGTTCTCGTCGGGGGTGTCGGCAACGAAGACGCCCACACCTTGCCGGCCTTCCAAGACGCCTGCCTCGATGAGAAGGTCGATGGCCTTCCTGACCGTGACGCCCGACGTGTCGTACTGGTCGGCCAGTTCCCGGGTGGTGGGGAGCTTGTCGCCGGGCTTCAGGATGCCTGCGGCGATCTTGGTTTGGATCTCCCGTCGGATCCTTCGCCACAGCGGCTCGTAGGGCGCCATGGCCGGAGTTCATCACAGCTGCCGATGGGTCTTGCAACGTATGCCTGCCTTACGATCTATAGCTTGAAAGGCTTGTTTGGTTGTAAAGTAGTCGCACGGCGGCACACCGATGGGAGGACGCATGGCCAGGCGGTGGAAGTGGTTCTTGCGGGTGGGAGAGGCGGTGGCGGGCCTGGTCGGGCGGGTGATGTCCGGCAGGGCCTCGCCGGGGCGGTGGCGGCTGATAGATGGCGAGGCTCGCGTACCCGGATCGGTGGTGACCTCGCGGTGTGACGGCGCGGTGGTCTACGAGATGCCGGCGGAACGGCCGGCGCGGCTGGTGAACCGGCGTCCGGAGCGGCCCGGTGGGCGGGGTGGCAACCAGCGCGCGGGGTGCCGGCCGGTGCAGTCTCCGGCGGCGGATGCCTGGCGGCGGGGGAGTCGGGAGCGGTGAGCGAGGACCTGGCGTCGAGTGTGCCCCGGCGGGTGCTCGGGCGGCTGCTGAGCGAGTTACGCACCGAGGCGCGGATGACGGTGGAGGGCGCGGCGGGTGCGTTGCAGTGCAGCCGGCAGAAGGTGTGGCGGATCGAGGGTGCTGCCGGCCCGGTCCGCAGCTCGGACGTGTGGGCCATGTGCGAGCTGTACGGGGCGACGGGCCCGGTGAGCGCCGCGCTGGTCGGCCTGGCCGGGGAGACGAGGGCCAAGGGCTGGTGGTACGCCTACGGTGGGGCGATCCCCGACTGGTTCGACCTGTACGCCGCCCTGGAGGCCACCGCCGGCCGGCTGCGGGAGTACCAGCCGGTGCTGGTCCCCGCGCTGCTGCAGACCAGGGAGTACGCGGCGGTCACCTGCCAGCATCGGCCCGACGGTGAGCGGGATCGGCTGGTCGAGGCGCGGCTGGGTCGGCAGGGGCTGCTGCGGCGGCGGTTGCCCGCGCCGCCCCGCTTCGAGGCGGTGCCCGCCGAGGAGGTGCTGCTGCGTCCCGTCGGTGGTCCGGCGGCGATGGCCGACCAGCTTCGACACCTGCTGGCCGTGAGTCGGCAGCCGAACGTGTCGATCCGGGTGCTGCCACTGGTCGCCGGCCCGCACGCCGGTACTGTCGCGGGCGGGTTCGTGCTGCTGGACTTCCCGCCCGGCAACCGGGTGGCGCCGGCGCCACCCGTCATCTACCGCGAGTTCCTCACCGGCGCTCTCTACCTCGACCGGCCGGGTGAGGTAACCGCCTACGAGCGGATCTGGGCCAGCCTCGACGCCCTGGCGCTGGACCAGGCCCAATCCGCCCGACTCATCACCAAGATCCTCGAAGACGTCCACCACGGCGCAGGTGAGGGTGAGCCAGAGCCGAACGGCACGAGGATCCCCATTCCACACCCGTTCGGGCCGCATCGACTCGACAGCGTCGAGCCCCTGAGCCTGGCCGACCTCGCGCAGGCACAGGGTGTGGCACCGGTTCGCTCGATCGACGAGCTGCGGGGCGCGCAGATCGACGACATGGGCGACTGAGGTGGGGCCGGTGGTTCGTGTCGGGGCGGGCGTAGTTGGCCAAACGTTGAGGTTCGGTGGCTGGAAGGTTGACCAAGTGCGGTCACGACACCGGCAAGATGCCCGTGTGACGAACGGGATGAGGGCACAGTGGGCGCTTCAAGCTAGGGCGGCTCTGATCGTTGCAGCCATGCGGCGGTCCATCCTGACGTACGGCGAGCTTGGCGCCGCCATCGGGATCTCTGGCGTCGGCCTGCGGAACCAACTTCGGCATGTCCTGGTGGACGTATCGAACGAGTGCATTGCGCACAAGGAGCCATCGCTCGCTGCGCTGGTCGTCAACGCCAGCACCGGCCAGCCGGGAGCCGGCTGGCAGGACGGGAAGGTTCCGTGGCACGGAGAGGTTCAGCGGGTCTTCCGATACTGGGCTGGGCCTCGGGGAGCGAAGAAAGGAACGGCCGACGATGATTCCTCCGGGTAGGTGTCGCGAAACGCGTCGGTGACCCGGAGAAGATGGCTGACCAGCTCCGGCACCTACTAGCAGTGGTTGCCACACGTGTCGGTCCGGGTGCTGACATTGGCCGCCGGGCCGCATGTAGGTGCGGTCGCGAGGGCGTTCGTGCTGCTTGACTTTCCACCCGGCAACCGGGTCGAGCCCGAACCTCCGGTGGTTCACTTGGAGTCGGTGTCCAGCGCGCTCTATCTCGACCATCCGAAGGAGTTGGTCTCGGACGAGCGGACTTGGGCCAGCCTCGACATCTCCGGCCTCGGCCAGGACCGGTCCCGGACCTCATCGAGAACACCCTCGAGGAGACCCACCAGGGCCAGGGCTGACGGGAGGAAGGCGATGGCAACCCTCGTGACTCAACCAGCACATTCCCGGCAGCCATGAACCAGCAGCAGATAAAGTGTCGTTGAGCGGACAGTGGCAGGCGTGGGTATGTGGCACTCTGCCGCGGTGATCACGGCTGACAATGAACGGAACACCCCTGCCTCTGGCTCTGCAAGAGGGATGGTCGACGGCTTCGAGGGCTAAGTGACGCCATCACCCGAGGAGTACGCGCGGGTCCTGCAGACCGGTATGGTCGTGTTGGACGCCAACGTCCTGCTCAATCTTTACCGATACACGGCCGATGCCCGCGACGATCTGCTCGCGGTTCTGTCGGCGCTGTCGGACAGGCTCTGGGCTCCGCACCAGGTGCTGACGGAGTTCTGGCGGAATCGGGATCGGGTGCTGCGAGATCCACGGGACACCGCCAAGACCGCAGAGGAGTTGCAGAACATTCGCGGGCAGGCGGTGAAGGCCGTGCAGACGTGGGTGAACCGGGTAGCGTTGGAGCCCGCCCAGGCCTCGGCCGTTGTTGAGAAACTCACCGCCGGGTTCGACAAGGTGCTGCTGTATGTCGACGAGTTCAGAGACACTGCCGCGATCGACGCCGCACGTGATACCAACACCGACGTTGTATTGAGTTCACTCAACTCGATTCTTCACGGCAGGGTTGGTGAGCCGTTGGACGAGAAGGCCCATTCGTCTGCCTTGGTCGAGGCACAGCGACGGCTCGACGAGAAGATTCCGCCAGGCTACATGGATCGCAAGAAGGACATTGCCGAGGGCGCCGGCGACTACCTGGTGTGGGAGCAGTCTCTCAGGGAAGCGGAGAAGCGCGGCGCTGACCTCCTCTTCGTGACCGGCGATGCGAAGGAAGACTGGTGGCGGACGGAAGGCGGCGAGCGGCGTGGTCCCCGTGTCGAACTCGTGAACGAGTTACGTGACCGGGCAGGTGTGCGGTTGTTTATGGTCCGTCCCGCGCAGCTACTCAAATACGCGCGCGCCGTTCTCTCCGTGACCGTCCGCGAGGACTCCCTCCAGGACGCGGATCGGGTCGACGCGTTCCTCTCCGAGCCGGAACCCGATCTCTTGCACGGAGGATGGAGTCAGGAGACGCTCACTTACCTGCTCGACCGCCTGTCCAACGAGGCGCCCAGCCAGGCGCTTGTGCTCGTGTACGCGGCCAACCAGGGCGGATACGTCACCAGAAGCCAGGTGTACGAGATCGCTGGTTACCCCGAGGAACGAAGCTTGCGGGGCTTTACCCGACCGTTCAACCGGATTGTGCAGGCGATGCGTGATGAGGGGATTCTCCCCGAGCAGGCAGTCGACCTGTTCTGGGCTGTCTACAACGATGACTCGCCAGCTTTCGGGGTTGCCGCTGGGTTTCAGATACATGAGAACGCCCTTCCGTTGTTCCTTTCCCGGATTCGGGAGCGTGAGTCTTCGGAAGGAGAGGACGAATGAGGTCAGGGTGATCTCGCATGGGTCAGGAGCAGCGGCAGGCTCCTAGCGCAGACGGCACAACCCCGCAGGCGAAACATGCGTCCGGATGAAGTGTCCGCTTCACCGCCAGAGGCGCCGGCGGCTGCACCCTGCGAACGGTTGAGGTCGGAGCCGATCGAACGGCTTCGAGAGCCGCTTGCACTTCCTGCGTTGTGGCCCGTGGCCAGCCGCGAGCTCGTACCTGCTTGGCCAGCTTCTTGATGCTGATTCGCGGATTCGCTCTCCACGCCTTGCGCACCACCTCGACGAGGGGTTGCGGATTGCCGGTAGCCGCCGCGGGTTTGGCCTGCTGCCGGGCCGCAGTGGGTGGACTGATGATGGTGATGGTGCCGTAGGAGGGTGGCTGCTTCTTCCGTGCGGGCTTCGCTGGCCCTGTCGACGATGGCGAACGACGCGCGGCGGGATTCTTGGCGGTTTTGGCTGCTGTGGCAGGGTGAGCGTGCATGGCGTCGGCGACCTGGAGCGTGGTGACCTTTGGCCACCCCTTCGACCTGAGGCGTTGGGCGATCGCCTTGAACTGGATCCCGCGCTCCCGAGCGACCAGGGCGTGAGCAGCCTTGGCCAGGTCACGTTGTGATCGGGACGGCTGTGACTTCTTCGCCCCAGCGCCGGGGCGGCCACGCTGTGCCGTCCCGGAGGTGCCGGTGGTCCGCTTCTCCGGCTGAAGCCGGTCGAGCCAGGCGTCGGGAGTCCGGTCGGGCTTCTCGTCGTTTTCCCAGTCGTGCCGGGAGTCGGTGGAATCTCGACCCTCGACATTGGTGTACCAGTCGTTGATGGTGCGTCGAATTACCACACTGCCCCCCGCTGCCGTGGGCCCGGCATCGGCCGTGGAACAACCCGGATCGGGTTCGGCCTGGCCAGCGTGATGTCGATGCTATGGGCGGTACGGGCCGGCTGGGAAGGGCAGATGACGGCGTGGGGCCGTGGCGCAGGTGTCGGGTTTTTGATCCGGAATCCACACCAGACGGCCAACTGATCCACAGGGGAATCTGACGTAGCATCCCCGGGTGATCCGCTCATGAGGCCCACCATCGCCGCCGACACCCTCACGCGCACCCTCACCCAGTACCTCACCACCACCTTCGGGTTGACCGAGGCCGGCGTACGACAGGGGCTGGAGGGCTTCCTCGCCCACCCGGAGCAGGGCATCTTCCGGGGGCTGTACCTGCGGATCCGCACCCCCTTTCACCCGGCGATGGGTGACTGGCGGGCCTGCCTGGACTGGGCGCCGGCCGACTTCCGGCCCTACCGGCACCAGGCGGCGGCGTTCGGTCGACTGTCGACGAAGGACCGCGCGGCCGAGCCGACGCTGATCACCACCGGCACCGGCTCCGGCAAGACCGAGTCGTTCCTGATTCCCGTACTCGATCACTGCCGCCGGCAGCGGCAGCGGGGGCGGGCCGGGATCAAGGCGATCCTGCTGTACCCGATGAACGCCCTCGCCACCGACCAGACCCACCGGATCAACGAACTGCTCGGGGACCCGGCGCTGGCCGGGGTCACCGCCGGCCTCTACATCGGTGACGTCGCCGAGATCGAGTACCAGCACGTGCTCACCCGACGGTCGGAGATGCGGCGCACCCCGCCGGACATCCTGATCACCAACTACAAGATGCTCGACCTGCTCCTGCAGCGCGGTGACGACCTGCCGCTGTGGGAGCAGGCCGAACCGGCGTACGTGGTGCTCGACGAGTTCCACACCTACGACGGCGCGCAGGGTACCGACGTGGCGATGCTGCTGCGGCGGCTCGCCGCCGCGCTCGGGCTCGACGAGCCGGGCCGGCCGCTCGGGCCGATCTGCCCGGTGGCCACCTCCGCCACCCTCGGCGAGGGCGGTGGCCGCGACGGCCGTACCGCCATCCGCGAGGTCGCCGAGCAGGTCTTCGGGGTGCCCTTCGACGCCGGATCGGTGGTGGGGGAGGAGCGGTACGCACCCGCCGATTTCGTGGCCAAGCAGAACTTCGGTCTGCCGCTGCCCAGCCCGGAGCAGCTCGCCGCTGTCGACGACCGCGATCCCGAGGCGATGATGGATCAGGTCTGTGAGCTGCTCCTCGGCGAGCGCTGCCGGGGCAACCCGTCCCGCATCGGGGAGCTGCTCCAGGAGCACCCGCTGACCAAGGCGGTCCTCGACTCCCTCCAGACCCGCCCCGGCACCCTCGACGAGATCATCGAGGTGCTGCCCCGCAAGAATGCCACCGGCTGGGGCAGCGCCATGCGCAGCCGACCCGAGATCACCGCGCGGGCCCTGGCCCGCTTCGTCGGCCTGCTCGCCGAGGCCCAGAACCCCGACGGTTCGGGCCGGCCCCTGCTCAACATCGAAACCCACCTGTGGGTGCGCGCGGTCTCCCGGCTGCTGCGCGCCACCTCCCGTCGGGCCGCCTTCGGCTGGTACGGCGAGGCCCCCCGGGAGGCCGACCCGTACGCCAGCGACGTCGACTCGGTGGTCGCCGACAACCGCCACCCCCGGCTACCGGCGGTCTACTGCCGGCACTGCGGCCGCTCCGGCTGGATGGCGCTGTCGCCGGAGAGGGAACCGCAGGAGCTGGAGACCGACCCCGACAAGATCTACCGGGCCAGCGTCGGCCGGGACAAGCGCCGGGTCCGCGCCCTGATCGCCGCCACCCCGGACGAGGTACGCCAGCGCCCCGCCGGCCTGCACGTGCTCGAGTACGGCCGCCGCCTGCGCCCCTTCGACCCGCACCGGGACGCCGAGCTGGGTGACGACGAGGTCGTCGTCCGGGGTGACCTGCTCAGCATCGAGATGGCCGAGAAGGACCGCTGCCCGTCCTGCGAGATGGACCACGGCATCCGCTTCCTCGGCGCCGGCTTGGCCACCCTCGCCTCGGTGGCGATCACCCAGCTCTTCACCGGCGGCGAGCTGGACGAGGCCGAGCGCAAGACGCTGCTGTTCAACGACTCGGTGCAGGACGTCGCGCACCGGGCCGGCTTCGTGGCCAACCGGTCGTACGCCTTCTCCCTGCGGACCCTGCTCGCCGGGCGGCTCGAACCGGGCGAGTCGGTCGGCCTGGACGAACTCCTCACCCGCATGGTGCAGGCCGCCGCCGCGCAGGATGTCCTTTCCACCGTCGTGCCGCCCGACCTGTACGACCTGCCGGGCGTGGACAGCCTGCTCGCCGGGGAGGGCGGCGGCAGCCGCGACACCTGGGAGCTGATCAGCGAACGGCTCGTCTTCGCCGCCGTGCTGGAGACCGGGCTGCGCGCCCGGCAGGGCCGGACCCTGGAACTGACCCGCAGCGTCGCCGTCGAGGTGGCCCTCGACGAGCCGGCCCGTGCCGCCGCGATCTGCCGCGACGTGCACCGCACCGGCGCGCTCGTCGACCCCGCCGGCCTCGACGATGCCCGGTACCTGGCGTTCCTGCGCGGCCTGCTGGAACGGCTGCGCACCCGGGGTGCGGTCTGGCACCGCTGGCTTGAGCCGTACCTGCGACGCGGCGGCACCCGCTGGCAGATCTGGGGCGGTCGTCCCGCCGGCATGCCCGCCTTCCCCCGGGGCGTGTCGGCCCCCACCTTCCTGCTCGCCACCGGCAAGTCCCGCTCCGAGTTCGACGCGGTCACCGCCCGGGGCAACTGGTACCAGGACTGGACGGCCCGCTGTCTCGGCCTGGACCAGGCCGACGTCGCCGGCTACCTCACCCGGCTGCTGCCGGCCCTGGCCGCCGCCGACATCCTCGCCGCCGGGAACACCGAGGACGGCAACACCGTGTACGGGCTGCTCCCCGGACACCTGCGGGTCACCCGGCTCGCCGACGACGCCGCCGTCCGGGCCGGCGTCGGCTGCGACACCTGCCACTGGCAGCAGACCGAACACCCCGACCGGGTGGCCGACTGGCTCGACCAGCCGTGCCGGCAGTACCGCTGCCGTGGGCGGCTGCGCGCTGCCGTCGACGACACCGCCCCGGACGACTACTACCGCCGGCTCTACCTGGAGAGCGACGTCTTCCGCGTGGTCACCGGCGAGCACACCGGCATGCTCACCCGGGGCCAGCGGGAGAAGGTGGAGCAGCAGTTCCGCACCGGCACCCGGTACACCGACCCGAACGTGCTCTCCTGCACCCCCACCCTGGAGATGGGCATCGACATCGGGGCGCTCTCCGCGGTGGTGCTGGCCTCCCTGCCGCACGGGCCGGCCAACTACGTGCAGCGGGCCGGTCGGGCCGGCCGGCGCAGCGGCAACGCCCTCGTGCTCACCCTGGTCGGCCGCAGCGAACGGGACCGCTACTACCTCACCGAACCCCGTGACATGATCGCCGGGCAGATCGTGCCGCCCGGGTGCTTCCTCTCCGCCGTGGAGATCCTCCGCCGGCAGTACCTGGCCCACCTGATCGACCTGGCCGCCCGGGGACGGCTGCCCGGTGTGCTGCCCATGCCCCGCCGGGCGCACGTCCTGTTCGGTCCGAGTGGCTGGCTCGCCGGGCTCGCCGAGGCCGGTCGCCGGGATCCGGCCGCGCTGGTGGGGAACTTCCGGTCGCTGTTCGGCGATGCCATCTCCGACGTCGCGGTGAAACAGCTGACCGACTTCGCCGAGACCGGCCTCGCCCACCGGGTAAAGGAAGCCGAGGAGACGTGGGAGTCCCGCCTCGCCGACCTGCGCCGCCGCCTCGACGAGATCGCCACCGCCCGGGGGACGCTGGTGGCGAGCGACCCGGACCACGCCCGTGAAATCAGGATGCTCAAGTCCGAGGAGGCGGCCGTCCGCCGCCGGCTCAGGGAGATCGCCAGCGCCCCCGCGCACGGCACCATGGTCGAGTTCGGCCTGCTGCCCAACTACGCGCTCATCGACGCCCGCACCGACCTGGAAGCCACCCTGACCTGGGAGGAGAAGGTCGACGGGGACCGTCGGTTCCACACCGAACTGCGGGAGTACGCCCGCCCCGCCCGGCCGGCGCTGGTGGAGATCGCCCCCGGTAACAGCTACTACGTCCGGGGCTACCGGCACGAGATCTCCGGACTCGACGTCGGCCCACCCGACCGGCCCGCGTACGAGCAGTGGCGGGTCTGTGCCGCCTGCGGATACGTCCGGACCCACCTGGCCAGGGAGGACACCAGTGCCTGCCCCCGCTGCCAGGACCGGGGCATCGCCGACCACGGGCGGCTGTTCCGGGTGCTGCGACCCACCCGCGTGTTCAGCCGCGACAAGCGCGACGACGCGCGGATCCGGGACGACAGCGACGACCGGGTGCGCCGCTTCTACACCACCGCCACCGCCGTGGACGTCGACCCCGGCCGGCTGCACTCCTCGTGGCGGCACGCCCACGACACCTTCGGCGTCGACTACACCCGGCACGCGCTGATCCGACAGTTCAACCTCGGCGCCCAACGCTACGACCGGACCACCGAGCCCTTCGCCGGGCAAGAGGTACGGATCAATCGGTTCCACACCTGCACCTCGTGCGGCGGCACCACCGTGGACGGTGCACCCGTCACCAGCCAGCAGCTCGCGGCGCAGGCCTCCGGCGCGACCGTCGTGACGGGCGCCGAGCACCACCTGCCGTGGTGCCCGCACCGGCGGTCGACAGCCGGGCCGGACAGCCACGTCGGCCTGATCCTGGCCCACGAGCTGGAGACCGAGGCGCTGCGGATCCTGGTCCCGGTGGCGACCGCCACGGTCGCCGAACGGCTCGTCTCCTTCGCCGCCGCCGTCCGCCTCGGCATCGCCGCCAAGTACGGCGGTGAGCCGGCGCACCTGCAGGTCGTCTCCTCGATGATGCCGGACCGGTCGAGCGAGGGCACCCGCAACTTCGTGGTCGTCTACGACACCCAGCCGCAGGGCACCGGCTACCTGCACCGGCTGGCCGACTCGGCGGAGTTCCGCGAGGTGCTGGAGTTGGCCCGGCAGCGCATCGCCGACTGCGGGTGCCGCCAGGAGGGGCGGGCGGTCTGCCACCGCTGCCTGCTGCGCTACGCGCGCAACGAGGAGTTCGCCCTGATGAGCCGGGACGAGGCGATCGGCATGCTGGACCGGTTGCTGGACACCTGGGACGTCGAGCAGGGCACCCCTACCGACGAGATCTCCCTGATCGACCAGGTGGAGAGCGAACTCGAACTGCAGTTCCTCACCAAACTGCTCGCCCTCGGCGAGACCCCCGGCTCCGGGGTGAGCGTCGAGCGGCGTACCGAACTCGACGGCGTCCGCATCGCCGACCTGAAGTTCGTCCGCGACGGCGGCCGTACCGTCACCCGTTGGCAGATGCGGTTGCAGAACACCATCCGTGGCACCCGCCCCGACGTGCACTTCACCCGCCTCGACGGCTCCTCCCCGGACGTGGTCGTCTACCTCGACGGCTTCAAGTACCACGCCACCCCGCAGCACAACCGACTCGCCGACGACGCCGAGAAACGGGCCCGGCTGCACGCCCACGGGTACCTGGTCTTCGCCGGCACCTGGGACGACGTGAAGAGCTGGGGGAACACCGACGCCCCGGGCCGTTGGCTGCCGTACGGCGGAATCGCCCGGCAGAAAGCCCGCGAGCGGTACCGGCAGTTCCTCCCCGGCGCCGACCCGGACGAGCTGGCCAACCTGCTCTGGGTCAACCCGATCGAGCAGCTCATGGGCTTCCTCGCCGAGCCGGACCTGGCCCGCTGGCAGCGCCGGGCCGAAGCGACCCTCGCCGGCCTCGTCACCCAGGCCCGGGACCAGAGCCGGACGGACTCCACCGGCGTCGCCGACCGGCTGCTCGCCTCCCTGCACGGCGACCCGCTGCCGACTGCGGTGAAGACCGGGCGAATCATGGTCACCCGTGCCCGGGACGACGCCGACTGCCCGGTGACCGTCGTCTTGGACCTCCGCGGCCCGGCACCGGTCTGGACCGCACTGGTGGTGCTGGACGACCGCCCGGCGACCCTGACCGCAGCCGGCCACAAGCAGCGGTGGGCGGCCTGGCTGGCCTGGGGCAACGTCCTGCAGTTCCTCGCCACCGGCGACGGCGACGGCGGACAGCTCGCCCACTCGGCCCTGCCCCTCTTCGAACCGGCCTCGCTGGCCGTGACCGAAGGCACCGGCCTGGCCCTGTCCCGCCGGGTCCCACCGCTGGACGAGGAGACGGCGACCTGGCTCGGTGTGGCGGCGCAACCGGCGCCGACCGCCCCCGCACCGGTTGACGACACCTCCCCCTGGCGGGATGTCCTACGCTACGTCGACCCCGACGAGAGCAACCTGGAACAGCTCGTGCAGCAGCTCGCCCGACGTGACGTGCCCACCCCCGTGGTCGGCTACGAACTCGGCGACCAGGGCTGGCAGGCCGAGCTGGCCTGGCCCGACCAGCGGATCGCCGTCGTCCTCACCGGAGCGTCCGACGACCCGGAGAACGAGGACCGGGACCGGGCGTACGCCGACGCGGGCTGGCAGGCACGCACCGCCCGGGACTGGACGGCGGACGAGCTGGCGGCACAGATCGTGACGACGAACCAGGGAGACGAGCGATGAACACGGGGCCGACCCTGCGGATGCTGGACCGCGCCGACAAGGAGGTCATGGCCCTCACCCGGGCCGACAAGGGCGCCGTCTACGAGTTCATGCACAAGTTCCGCCACAACCCGGACAACCCGGGGCTCAAGCTCAAGACGCTGGCCGGAGACACCCGGCTGATGTCCGCCCGGGTGACCCGGGACTACCGGGCGTTGCTCCTGCACATCGCCGCGCGGGATTACCTGCTCGTCGCGGTCCGCCACCGCAGCGAGGTGTACGACGACCTCAGCCGGTACGCGTACCGGATCAACCGGGTGACCGGCGGCATCGAGGTCGTCGACCTAGAGCCGGTGGGGGACAGCATCGTCGGCCGGGTCGTTCCACCCGAAGAGTCGCCACGCCCCCTCTTCACCGACTACACCGACGCGCAGCTGCTGGAACTCGGCGTCGCCGAGCCGCTGCTGCCGCAGATCCGGGCCCTCACCACCGAGGCGGAGCTGCTGGAGCTGCTCGACCGCGCCCCGCAGCTCACCACCGACGTCCTCTTCGCGCTCTACGACGGCACCCGCTACGAGCAGGTGCTGGAGCAGGTCACCAAGCCGGTACGAGCCGACGAACCGGTCGACCCGGAGGACTACGCACGGGCGGCGGAACGCCCTGCCACCCAGGTGACCTCGGACGACGAGGCGCTGCAGGCGGTCCTCGGCGATCCGTTCAACCGCTGGCAGATCTTCCTGCACCCGACCCAGCGCAAGCTGGTCGAGCGCGCGTACACCGGCCCGGCCCGGGTCGGTGGTGGACCCGGCACCGGCAAGACGATCGTGGCCCTGCACCGGGTCGCGCACCTCGCCCGCCACCTGCCACCGGGCTCGGACAAACCCATCCTGCTCACCACCTTCAACCGCAACCTCGCCGCCGACCTGCGCACCCGGCTGACGGCCCTCGGTGGGCAGGAACTCACTGCCCGGGTGGACATCGTCAACATCGACCGGCTGGCGAACCGGGTGGTGGCCGAGGCCAAGGCCGGTGGTGGCCGGCGGGTGGTCGACGACAACCAGGTCCCCGTCCTGTGGGCCGAGTTCCTCGTCGAGACCGCGGAGACCGGGTGGGACGCGGAGTTCCTGGCCGCCGAGTGGACCCAGGTGATCCTCGGGCAGGTGCTCAACTCCCGTACCGAGTACTTCAAGGCCCGTCGGCCCAACCGGGGCCGCAGCCTCACCCGCGTCGAACGGGACCGGATCTGGCAGCTCACCGAGCGCTTCACCACCTGGCTGGACGGGCGCGGCATTTGGACCTGGCGGCAGGTCGCCCAGCGGGCCGCCCGCCTCGAGATGGACCGCACCGCCCCCCACGCCGGTGAGGGGTCCTCCGGTGGATTCCACCGGCCGCGCTACCGGCACGTGGTGGTCGACGAGGCGCAGGACCTCAGCGCCGCACACTGGAAGATGCTGAGGGCCATGGTCGCCGCCGGACCCGACGACATGTTCCTCACCGGAGACACCCACCAGCGCATCTACGACAACCACGTCACCCTGGGCAGCCTCGGCGTCAACATTCGCGGTCGGTCGTCCCGGCTGACTCTGAGCTACCGCACCACCCGCCAGATTCTGGCCGACGCCCTCGAACTCATGACTGGGGAGGTCTACGACGATCTCGACGGCGGTGCCGAGGACCTCGCCGGCTACCGCTCCCTGCTGCGCGGCGCTCGGCCAATCTTCCGCGGTGCCGGCACCTGGGCCGAGGAGCGTGAGCTCATTGTCGAGCAGCTGAACTCCTGGGGCAGCCCGACCGACGGCTCCGTGGCGATCTGCGTCCCTACCCGGGAGTTGGCCAACGAGGTCACCGCGCGGCTGGTCGCCGAGGACATATCGGCGGTGGAGATCGGCGCGGACGGTCCCCGGCGCTCCGACGGCGTCCACGTCGGCACCATGCACCGTTTCAAGGGCCTGGAGTACCAGCGGATGATCATCGGGGGAGTCAGCGACGGTCTGGTGCCCCGCCAGGCGATGAGCCAGTACCGCGACCGTGACCCGAAACGCTACCAGCGGGAACGCCAGCGGGACCGTTCGCTGCTGTTCGTCGCCGCCACGCGGGCCCGCGACGAACTCGCCGTGTTCTGGCACGGCACGCCCAGCCCTTTCCTCACCAGTCGGCTCGTGCAACGCCCGCTACCCTGAGTCCTGGTTTCCGGACCCACCGGTGCCGACAACGAGCCCAGGGGAGGACCACGGGTGCAGGCAGGGGACCGCGTCGGAGACCGGTACGAGCTGACGTATCCGATCGGACGCGGCGGGATGGGCCAGGTCTGGGCCGGCTACGACGAGCGGCTCGACCGCCCGGTGGCGATCAAGTTCCTCCGGCAGGCGGAGGTGCCGGAGGAACAGCGGGCCACCGCGGTCAAACGGTTCCGGCGCGAGGCACGGGCGACCGCACGGCTGGACCATCCCGGCGTGCCCACTGTGCACGACCTGGGCGCGTACGGCCACGACCTCTACCTCGTCATGCAACTCGTCCCCGGTGCCGTGCTCGCCGATCACATCGCCGAGAACGAGCGCCTGGGCATCGGCGAGGCGACGTCGATCGCCGGGCAGATCTGCGCCGTACTCACCGCCGCGCACGCCGCGCGTCTCGTGCACCGCGACCTGAAGCCGCAGAACCTCATGATCACCCTGGATGGCGTCGTCAAGGTGCTCGACTTCGGCGTCGCCGCCCTGCTCGACCCGGCCGAGGTGTCCCGGCTCACCGCCACCGGCAGCACCCTCGGCAGCCCCGCGTACATCGCCCCCGAGCAGGCCGCCGGGAGACCCGTGGGGCCGGCGGCCGACCTCTACGCGCTGGGCTGCATCCTGTTCGAGATGCTCACCGGTCGGACACCGTACGAGGCCACGAACGCTCCCGACATGCTGCGGCAGCACCTGTACTCGCCAGCCCCCATCATCACCGAGCACCGCCCCGAGGTCCCCGAGGACCTGGCACACCTGGTGTTCTGTCTGCTAGCCAAGGACCCGGCCGACCGTCCCACGTCGGCAGCAGCGGTACGGCAACTGCTCGCCCCGTTCGCCGACCACAACGACATTCTGGTCGTCGGCGCACCTGGTCCGCCCCGAGCGATGTCCCGGACGATCCGTGCCGTGCCGGCTCCACGCGGCCGTGGGGGACTAGCTGCGCTGCGGGCGCGGGCCCGGGAGCTGGTCGAGGGCGAGCGGTACGCCCAAGCCGTTGACGTGTTGGAACAGGCCTTGAGAACAGTCGACGGCGACGGTGGGCCATGCGACGAGCAGGTGCTCGCACTTCGGCTGGACCTGGCCGACCTGTACCTGCTTGCCGGCGACTTCCGGCAGGCTTATTACAGCTTCACGGCGCTCGCCGGAGACCTGGCCGGCATTGACGGGCAGCAGGAACTCGTCAAGCACTGCCGGGACCAAGCTCTCGTCTGCTGGCAGGAACTGGGCGAGACGGGGATGTTGGGTCGGTGCGTCCAGCTGGCGTCAGGCACCCGGAGGCCGGTTGATTAACCTGGCACCAGCAGCGAGGGCAACTGGCGTGACGCCTCGTGCGCCTGCGAAGCCCGCAAACAGCTGAAGATTACCCAGAGCCACCCGATGTGCCATGTGCCGTTCGAGTGCAAGAAGATCGCAACGAACGGTGGTACCAGCTCGACCAGGTCCACTGGCGCACCTCGCCGCCCGGTCCGCAACATTGCGTAGAGGTGCGTCGACGTTGCTGGAACGGGGCCAGGCGTGGTGGAATGGCTCATATCGCCGCAGCGCGGGGGCAAACGCGCTGAGAAACGGCGACACGGGAGCATCGCAGTGCCGGCAGCGCACCGCTGTGGCGGGCGCGCACCTGCCGCATCGCCGGGTCACCTTGACGACGACGGGCGTCACCGCACCAGAACCGGCGACGAGGTGAGTAACGATCATGTTTTCTCGGAAGAGCTTCCCGGGGTGGTACCGGCACCGCTTCATGGGGGTGGCCGTGGTCCTGCTGGCATCAGCCGGCCTGGTCGTGCTGGTCAACTCGGCCGGCGCGGAGCCGGAGCCGGCGGATCTGCGCAGTCAGCTCGTGACCCGGATGCGGACCACGCTCGAGCAGGCGGACCCGGAGCACCACAACCACGCGGGACACGGCGTCCAGCAGGCGGCCACGGGGGAGGAGACGAAGCCGGCGGTGGTCTGCGGGGTCCGCGTGTACGGCCACGAGCCGGCCGAGGCCACCGCGCTCGCCGACGTGCGGACGGTCTACGGCTTCCACCTCTGCGGTGTCGCCGAGCAGAAACGCCCCTGGGACGTGGCGGTCAAGCTGGCCGGTCCACTGATCATGGACTTGTCCACCGAGCCTGCGGGCATCCAGGTGGTGGAGGCGACCGAGGACGTCCGGTTCGTCGACCGGCTGCGGGAGATGTTCCCGGCCCCGTACGCGGAGTTGGCGCAGGCGGAGTCCTTGGGCGACTCGGAGATGGCCGACCTGCGCCGCCGGTACGACGCCGCGGCCGGAATCTGACCATCCTGGGCGGGACCTCGCCGTAGCCCACGGATGCGTGCCGGTCGCCCCGATCGATGCGGCCGACACTCCGATGTGGACCACGGTGGGACGTCACCGTAGCGCACCAGGGGTGAGCCCGGGGCAGCACCCGCCAGCACCGTGGATCAGAGTTTCGTTAGCCTCACGTTACCGATCGAATGAGGTGACTGGAGCGGCTGTGGGGCGGAGAACACTGGTCAACGGCCGCTATGAGCTCCTCGATCGGCCCTCCGAGCAGGGAGCCATGGGGGAGGTCTGGTTCGGCCGGGACAACCGGTTGGACCGGCCGGTGGTGGTGAAGTTCCTCCAGTTCCCCGCCACCGGCAACAAGGTCGAGGACGTCTACACCCGGCGCTTCCTCCGGGAGTCCCGGATCACCGCCCACCTGGAGCATCCCGGCGTGCCGGCGGTGTACGACGTGGGCACCCACAAGGGGCGCTCGTACCTGGTGATGCAGCGGATCCGGGGGGTCAGCCTGCGGACACTGCTCGCCGAGGAGGGACGGCTGCCGGTCGGCTGGGTGGCGGCGATGGCGGCGCAGGTCTGCGCCGTGCTCTCCGCGGCGCACCGCGCCTCGCTCGTCCACCGGGACCTCAAGCCGGGCAACCTGATGCTGGAGCCGGAGGGCACGGTGAAGGTGCTCGACTTCGGGCTCGCCGTCGCGCCGGCCCTCACCGACCTGTCCCGCATCACCATGACCGGGCACATGATGGGCACGCCCGAGTACATGTCGCCCGAGCGTATCGAGGCCAACGTCAGCGGGCCGGCGTCCGACATCTACGCGCTGGGCTGCACCATCCACGAGCTGCTCACCGGCCGGCGACCGTTCGTCGGGGCCACCCCCTTCGACGTGATGAACAAGCAGGTACGGGAGGAACCGCCGCCGTTGCGTTTCGTCCGGCCGGAGATCCCGGTGGGGCTGGAGGCGCTGGTGCTGGAGATGCTGCGCAAGCGGCCCGAGGAGCGGCTCGCCGACGCCGACGTGGTGCACCAGCTCCTGCTGCCCTTCGTGGACGATCTCAAGCCGATCCCCGGCGTGGTCGACTCGCCCACGGCGTCGAACGGGGTCCGCCTGTACGCCCGGGTGGTGAGCCAGATGCTCGCCGCCGGCCATCGTCCCGCCACCGTCGGCGCCCTCGCCGAGGGGCACGCGATGACGCTGCGGTCGGAGCAGGCGGACGCGTACTTCGCCGACGGCGACTACCGGCAGGCCGCCGCGATCTACCGGTTGCTGGCCGAGGACGTCGCCGCCCGGTACGGCCCGTTGTCCGAGCGGGCCCTGACCTACCGGTCGAGGGTCGTGACCTGCCACGGCCTGCTCGGCCTCACCGACCAGATGAGTGAGGAACTGGTTGGGCTGATCGACGACCACACCAAGGTCTTCGGCGCGAGCGACCACCGGACCGTGCAGTTGCGGCGGCAGTTCGGGCTGCGCCGGATGGGCCGGGTCGCCCGCGACGAGGTCGCCGAGCACCAGCCGGCCGTCCCTGCCGACCTGCCGCGCCGGCAGAGCGCGGAGGCGACCGACCTGAACGACTTCGTCATCCTTCGCAAGCCGTTCCGCCTCAACCGGCGCTCGTAGCGGCGAGGCGGCCGGCCGTACCGGCTCCGGCGTCAGCGGGGCCCGGGACCGGTGGGGTGCGCCGGGCCGAGCCGGTCCCGTACCTCCATCAGCGCGAAGCCGAGCAGGTTCTGCCCGCGCCACTGTGCCGGCCGGGTGGCCCGCTCGTCGTCCGCGGCCAGCCCGATGCCCCAGATCCGGTCCAGCGGGCTCGCCTCGACCAGGACGCGGTCACGGGTACCGGCGAGGTAGGCGTGCAGGTCGGGGTGCTGGCGGAACTTCTCGACGTTGCCGGCGACCACGATCTCGAACCGGTGGGCGTCCCACCGGGTCTGGTCGAAGTCGCGTACCTGCCGGCCGAGGGCCTTGACCGTCTTGGGGTGGTCGGCGGCGAGGATCCGGGCGGCGGTCCGCTCGTCGCCGAAGAGCAGCGCCTTGCGGTGCATCATGTAGTGCTCCGCCGTCGGGTAGCGCACCGAGTCGACCGTGAAGGTCGTCGGGTACCACTGGCTCAGGCAGCCGGCTCCGGTGCTCCCGTCCCGCTGCGGCTGGTGGCCCCAGAAGAACAGGTACCGCAGCCGGGCACCCCGGGCGTCGAGGTGACGGGCCTCGTCCAGAGTGCGGGGCAGCGCGTCGATCCGTTCCATACCGGCAACGGTGCCAGGACGGGCCGGTGCGGGCCAGCGGGTTTCCCGCCGGCCGGCCCGGCGGGCGGGAAACGCGGCCCGGCGGGCGGGGTACGGGCGGCCCGGCCCTCGGCTCCGGACCGCCCGACCCGCCGCCGGACCCGTGTCGGCCGGTCAGCTCAGCGGGAACTCGTCGAACAGCACCACCGCCGAGTCCGGCTCGCGGGTGTCGAAGCGGTACGACCGCACCACCCCGGCCGCCGAGTCGAGCAGCGAGAAAACGGTGATGTCGTTGCTGGACACGTACGGCAGGGGCGTGCCGGCGGCGTCGGTCAGCGGGGCGACGGTCGGCACCACCGGCGTCAGCCCACCCGGGTCGCCCTGCCGGACGTGGTCGGGGCTGTCCGGCAGGTTCCGCGAGGCCCCGTTGGAGGCGTCGTACGCGCCGTAGCTGTTGCCCACGTTGGAGGTCTCCAGCCAGTTGACCCCGTGCGGGTTGCGGAACCGGTTCCACAGGTGCGAGTGTCCGTTGTGCACCAGGTTGACGCCCCGGGCGGAGAAGAGCGGCTCCAGGTCGCGCAGGATGTGGTCGTCGGCGAGGGGGTACTCGTACCGGACGCCGGTGACCGCGCCGGTGGCCGGGTCCCGGGTGATCGTCTGCACCGGGTCGGTGAACGGGGGCGCGGAGTTGTCGCCGAGGCCGTGGCCGGGGTGGTGGTACATGACCACCCGGTACTTCGCCTGGCGGGCCTCGGCGGAGGCGAGCTGCCGGTCGAGCCAGCGGTACTGCCGCGACCCGCGCGCGATCGGCTCGAAGATGAACTGACCGTAGCCCCAGCGGCTCTCGTCGCCCAGGTCGGCGGGCGCCTCGGAGAACTTGCCCCGGGTGTTGGCGGCCCCGGAGCGCCAGATCTGGGTGGCGAAGAGGGTGACCAGGTGGACGTCGCCGATGGTGCGGGCCCACCAGCGGGGGCCGCCGGCGGCGCTGCGCGGGTAGGGGAACAGCTCCTCGTAGGTGGTGACGTCCCAGGAGTGCAGGCCGAGCCAGGTCTCCTCGTCGATGCCGGCCGGCCGGGTCTCCTGCCACCGGCGGCGGGCCACGTCCAGCGGCTGCGGGTCGTTGAACTGGGCGTTCAGGCCGGCGGTGTCGGACCAGCGTCCCATCACCTCGTGGTTGCCGATCGCCGGAAACAGCGGGGAGTGCTGCACCAGCGGCGCGCCCCGGTAGGTCCGGCCGGCGATGGTCCGCTCGGCGCGGCCGGTCAGCCCGGCGAAGAACGCCCGCCCGCCGGTGTGGTCGAACCACTCGCTGGCCCGGTCCGGGATGTTGACCAGGTCACCGGCGACGAGGATGCCGTCGAGGCGGACCCCCGCGGTCTCGGCGACCTTCTCCAGGTTGACCGGGGTCATGCCCATGAGCTGGTGGTCGCTGGTGAGCAGCAGCCGCACCGGCTGGCGGGCCGGCACGGCGGGGGCGAGGGAGTACGTGGCGGTGACCGTCGCCCGGCCGAGGTGGTCGACGGAGACCACCCGGTAGGGGGTGCGCTCGCCGGCCGTCAGCCCACCCACCCGGACCAGGTGCCGGTACACCGGTCGGTCCACCACGGCGGTGAAGGTGCGGCCCGGGACGGCCGAGCCGGCGTCCTCCCGGGTACGGCTCAGCCGCAGCGTCTCGGCGGTCAACCGGCGCCAGCCGGGGCCGGCGCCCCGCCGGCCGGTGGCCGCGTCCAGGGCGGCCTGCTCGCTCAGCGCGGCCACCTCCGCGCCGACCAGCACCACCTGCGTGGTGCCGTGCTCCTCGGTGTGCCACACCACGTGCACCGCGCTGGCCTGCGGGTCGAGCAGGTACGGCTCGCAGAGCAGCGGCCGGCCGCCGAGCCGGGCCGGTGGCGGGTCCTGCGGCCGGGCCGGTACCGGCGTGACCGGCGAGGCGGCGGCCGGGGCGGCGGGGCCGGCGGCGATCCCGGCGGCCACCGCGGCGCCCCCGGCGATCGTCAGAACGGTACGGCGGGTGAGGCTGGTGGAGTCGTCGGCGGTCGGGCCGTCCACCCGGTGCTCAGTCATGACCAGCAGCTCAGCAAAGGCCGCTGACAAGATCACCCCTGCCGGGTGAACGGCACCGCTCGCCGGGGTGAAGGCGCGTCCCGTCGCCTCCACCGACCGGTCACCGTCCGTCACGCCGCGCCGGGTCACACGCCGGCCGTGCCCCCGGCGAGCACCTGCCGGGCGGACTCACCCAACGGGTCGTCCCGGGTCGGCAGGCCCCGCACGATCGGCAGCATCTGCTCCTGGAACACCCCGTACAGCCGGCGCAGCTCCGCCGCCGGGTCCGGGTGGTCGTCCACCCGCAGGTCCCACAACGGGTACGGCTCGTCCCCGACGACCGTGATCGTCGCGGAGCCGGCGCCGTCCCGGTCCCCGCCGGTGTGCTCGCCGGCCTCGATCGCCCGCAGCAGCCGTTCGACCAGGTCGTGTCCGGGCTCGTCGAGGTACGCCCGCACGATCGCGTCGAGGGTCTGCGGGCCGGTGAGCCGGTTGCCCTGGGCCGCGAAGCCCGGTCCGGTCCGGTGCCCCGACCAGGGCAGGGTCCGGCCACCGGTGACGGCGTACGCCTGGCCCGCCGCGTCGACCATGCCGGCCTGGCGGACCTCCCGTCCCGGGTCGCGGGCCAGCAACGTGTCGACGACCTCGCGCGGCGTCCGACCCTCGGCGAGCATCGGCAGGCCGTCGTAGGCCAGGTAGGGGTTGTGGGTGGCCTGGGTGGCGACCGCGCCGACGCCGGAGCGGACGTGGGACAGCAGCTTGCCCACCCCGGCGGTGGCCGTCAGGGCCGCCACCCCGAGGTGGCCGGTGCGGGGGCACCGGGCGACGAGGGAGAAGGTCATGCGGCGTGCATACCCCGCCGCCGCGATTCCCATCCGGCCTGGTGAGCCACGCCGCCCCGGTGAGCCACGCCGCCCCGGCGCAGCCGCCGGGGCGTGCCGTCGGGCGGCGGCAGGGGCGAGGCGGGTACCGGTGTCGAGCCGTATACCTGCCAGGCATATTTATTCCTGGCAGGTATGTCTCGCTCAGGCGGTACCGCCGCCGGAGCGCGACCCGCCGTCACCGCCGCTGCGGCGTGGCCCGGCACGCATCCGGGCCGGTACACGCATCCGGGCCGGTAATTGCGTTGCCGCCACCCGGACGGAACTCGTACGGTGATCTCCGACAGAGCAGGACGACCCCTCCGGCGAGGAGCATCAGGTGACCAGGTGGCAGAGCCGACAGTCGCGGTGGCACGTGCCGCGCGACGGCGAACGCCGGCCGGGTCCCGGGTGGCGGCTCGCCCCGACGACGAGCACGACCGGTGCCCCGGGCGGCACCGGCACGACTGACGACCTGGGTGGTTGTCCCCACCGGCGGTGGACGTGACGCGGAGCTGACGCGTCACCGACGCCGCCCGCCGGACCCACCGGCTCGGGCGGCGTTCTCCGTTCTCGCTCCCGGCCCACGAGATCCTCTGTCCGACCACGAGATCCTCGGTCCGACCACGACAGCAGTCTTCGTCCGCCGGCCACGACAGCGCTGTGGCCCGCACTCCTGCGGGCGTCGCCCCGACCGGCGGGGCGGGCCGGCCCCTATCCGAAACCAGAGCGCTCGCTCGGCGGAGCGCCACCGTGCCGTCACCGACCCCTGAACTCGGGCGCCCTGCGGGGCTGACGGCGGTTCCCCTGCGCACAGGAAAGGAGATGAGACGCCATGGGCACGTTAACCATCGCGAGGGTGAGGCTCGCGCGGGGCGGCGCGGAGTGGACGGCCAGCGTCCCGAGCTGGCTCCACCCCGACGCGCGGCTGAGCAACGGTGTGCGGCTGAACAACACCGTGCGGCTGAGCACCGCGACGCTGGTCGGGGTGCTGGGGGCGCTCAGCCCCGGCACCCCGTACCGGCTCGGTCCGGCGGCCTGACCGCACCGGGTGCCCGTCCCACGCGACGGGCACCCGGGGTGCGGCTCAGTTCCCGCCGTACGGCTTGTAGGCGCAGATCAGCTCCCACGCCCCGGGCAGCACCGCCACCCGCTCGAAGCCGACCTCGGCGAGCAGTCCGGTGTAGAAGTCGACCTCCCGCAACCGGCTGACGCAACTGTCCACCCCGATCAGGAAGTAGCTCCAGAAGAACTGCATCGCCAACCGGTCCGGGGTGCGGAACTCCTCGCCGATGACCAGCAGCCCGCCCGGCTCCAGGGCCGCGTACGCCTGCTCGACCAGCCGGCGGGCCACGTCGTTGGGCCAGTCGTGCAGCACCCGGACGAACGCCATCGCGTCGTACCCGGACGGCAGCGGCTCGGCGAAGAAGTCGCCCCCGACGAAGCCCAGCCGGTCCGGGTGCCCCCGGCGCCGCCGGGTCGCCGCCACCAGCGGCTCCACCGCCGGCAGGTTGTACACGTCGGCGTACAGCCCGGGGGCGTCGTCGAGGACGTGCGCGGCGAGGGTGCCGTCGCCGCCGCCGACGTCCAGCAGCCGTTTGCGGTCCGACCACAGCCGGTCGGCGTGCCGGTGCGCCGTCTCGATCACCGGGCCGAGCCCGACGGCCATGCTGCGTTCGAACTCGGCGGTCTGCTCGTCGGTCTGCGGCGGCCAGGCGAAGTCGTCGTCGCTCATGCTCACCTCGCCGCGCAGGCTCTCGGCCAGCCGGCCGTGCAGCACCCGCCACGGGTACCGGTCCCGATCCCGCTCGACCGCGTCCGGCCCGACGACCGCCGCGACGGCGTCCCGCAGCCCTGGCACCGCCCGGTAGCGGGCCGAGGTGATGTCGTCGTCGGGTTCGGTGCGCTCGACGAAGCCGAGGCTCTCCAGGCAGTCGAGGAACTTGTACAGCCGCAGCGGCCGGACCCCGAACCGGTCGGCGAGGTCGCCGAGGCGGGCCGGACCCGGCTCCAGGGCGTCGAGCAGGCCCGTGCCGAGCGCGGTCTCCAGCACGTCGATGGCCTTGGGGCCGTTGGCCAGCAGGCTCATCAGCGCCCGCGGGGACAGGGTGACGTTCACCGTCGCAGCTCCTTCTCCAACGCGTCCATGAACGCGTCCACCTCGTCGAGGGTGTTGTAGACGTGCGGGCCGACCCGGAGCCACCCTCGCCAGCTACAGATCATGTTTTGTTCGGCCAGCCGGCGCTTGACCGTCTCCCCGTCGGGGACGTCCAGGCAGACCACCCCGCCGCGCCGGTCGGGCTCGGTGGGGCTGACCACCGCGATGCCGGCCGCCGCCGCCCGGTCGATCACTTGTCGGGTGCAGGCCAGCGAGTGCGCCCGGATGGCGGGCAGCCCCACCCCGGCCAGCAGGTCCAGCCCGACCTGGGAGACCAGCGAGGTGAGGGGGAACGGGGTGCCGCCGGCGAAGCGCTGCGCCCCGGCCGCCCAGTCCCGCGACGGCTGGAAGGTCAGCGCCCGGTCCCCGGCCTGCCAGCCGGTCGCCGTCGGCTCCAGTCGTTCCGTCAGGTCGGGCCGGACGTACAGGAAGGCGGTGCCGACCCCGCACAGCCACTTGTGCGCCCCGCCGAGGAGGACGTCCACCCCGAGGGCGGTCACGTCCAGCGGCACCACCCCGACGGTCTGGAAGGCGTCCACCACCACCAGGGCCCCGGCCCGGTGGGCCCGGTCCACCAGACGGGGCAGGTCGATGGTGGCCCCGGAGGAGAAGGTCGCGTGGGGTACGCACACCAGCAGGGTCCGCTCGTCGATCCGGGCGAGCAGGCCCTCCTCGTCGACGGCCGGCCCCCCGGTGCCGACGACCTCCACCCGGGCGCCCCGCCGCCGCTGGGCCTGCCAGAGGAAGGGCACGGTCGGGAACTCCAGGTCGGTGATGAGGACCCGGTCGCGCTCCGGCGGGTAGTCGAAGCAGGAGACGACCCGTCCGAGCAGGGTGCTCAGGTTCGCGTCGGTGACCACGCTGCCCGCCGGCGCCCCGATGAGGGCGGCCACCGCGTCGGCGTACCGGTCCAGGCCGACGTGCCAGTCGTGCCACACCTCGTCGCGCCAGGTCCGCAGGGTCGTCCAGTAGTCGGTCAGCACGTGCTGGGCGCCCCTCGGCACCACGCCGGTCGAGTTGCTGTTCAGGTAGACGACCCCGGTGTCCAGCAGCGGGAACTCGGCCCGCAGGGCGGCGTGGGCGGCGGGGTCGAGACAGCGGCCCGGCGTGGGGTCGGGTACCAGGTCGGGTGCGCTCACGCGGGGCAGCCTCCAGTCGGGTGGGTCCAGGTCGGCGATGCGGGGTGGGCCGCGCCGGTGGTGCTCCCGCCACCGGGGCAGCGGGCGGCAGGGTCGTCCGCCGGGGGCGGGTCCGCCGGGTCGGGGCGGGCGGTGAAGACCGGGATGGCGCGGACCTGCGCCAGGTACGGGGTGCCCTCGGTGTAGCCGGTGCCGGGCCGGGTGCCGAGCATCCGTACGGCCAGCCGGTAGTGGGTCCGCCGCCACTGCAGCACCGCCGTGGCGAACGCGTCCATCCCCGACTCCACCAGGGACCGGTCGCTCCCGGCGAGCCGGCCCTCGTGGACCGCGCTGCGGTAGGCCCCGTCGATCGACGGGTGTCCGACCAGCACCCGGTCGCGGACCTCCGGCACCGACCGGTACGCGGCCGAGTCGAGTCGCTGCCGCTCCGGCACCCGGCACAGCGACTCCATCAGCTTGTAGGAGCGGGACTGGATGGCGCTCGCCCCGTCGGTGTACTCCCGGAAGGTCCGGAACGCCGCCGGCTGCATCGTCGCCAGCAGGGAGAAGAGCGGGCCCGCGGTGGTGAGCTGGTCCCGGGCGTGGGCCAGCCGCTGCGCCGCCCGGGAGGCCCGCCCGGCGGCCAGGTCGCCCTGGGTGGCGTGCAACTCCCCGGCGATCTGCGCGAAGACGCACTCGTAGCCCTGGAGTACCCGGATGAACAGGTACTCGTCGTGCGACAGGTAGACCGGCAGCATGCTCAGCCGCAGCACCCGCGCCGCGTCCGGGTCCTCGCGGAGGGCACGGGCGTGCAGGGCGGTGGCGGCCTCCGCCGGGTCCCGCCCGTCGACCTCGCCGGCCAGGCCGAGGCGGGCCAGGGCGGGCGCGACGGCCCGCAGGCCCAGCCGGTGCCGCTTGGCCACCACCTCCGCCGGGGGACGTTGGTGCGGCAGCAGGTCGCTGCCGACGCCGGCGGCGACCTCGAAGGCGAGGGCGTCGGCGATCAGCCGGACCAGCAGCAGGTCGTGTCGGCGGCGACTGCCGGCGGGGTCGAGGGGCGGCTCGGCGTCGGCGGCCGGATCCCGGTCAGCCGCATCCCGACCGGGCGGGTCGTCCCGGGCCGCGTCGCCGGGGGCCGCCCGGTCGGGCAGGTCGTCGGTGTCGACGGGGAGGCCGAGCAGGCGCAGGGCCAGGTAGCTGCGGTAGTCGTACCGGCCGTCCCACTTGTCGAGGGCGACGTCGAGGAAGTCGCGCAACAGTCGGGCGGGGTCCGGCCCGCCGGCCGGCGTCGGATCGGGGACGGTAACCCGGGCCCGGACGTGGTCCAACTGGGCGAGCAGATCCGGTTTCACAAAGTGTTTACCGACGCGGTGGAACTCCCGCAGCACGGGGGAGTAGGGGAAGGTTCCGGGGTCGGCCACGCCGGACATCCAGCATGTCAGTTCGCGCACGAACCGTACCTCGAATTCCGTTTTCGTGGTATGTGGAGTGGGGGCTGTGCGGATTCTCGGGACGCAGGAATTGTCACGGCCGGGTGGCCGGGGAATTGGCCTCGGATAGCTTCTCGGCATCGGTGCGCCGGGTCTGCCACAGCTCCGGGTAGAAGCGGTGGTCGATGAGTTTCGCGAGCATGGTCGCGGCGCTGCCCGGGGTGCCGGCCGGGCCGTGGCCCCCGACCCGCAGCGCGACCTGGTAGTGCCGGCTGCGCCACAGCGACACCCGTTCGTCCCACTCCAGCATCGCCTCGGCGAGCCGGTGCACCGGGTCGGTCGGGTCCGGCCGGCGCAGCGTCGTCAGCTCGATGCCCCGCCGGGCGAGGTGGTCGGCGAAGACCCGGCCGAGCTGTCGGCTCGCGACCTGGAGTCGCCGCCAGCCGGGCGACTCCGCGCCGGAGCCGTTGCCCATCGCCGGTTGCATCGCCTGGAAGTCCACTGGGGACAGGTACCGGAACATCTCGAGCTGGTCGGTGACGAGCCGGATCCCGAGGGTGGCGCGGGCCAGCAGGGGCTCGGCCGCCGCCGGCTCCCCGGCGGTGAGCCGGGCCGCCGCCTCGGTCACCTCGGCCGTGGCGAGCTTCAGCCAGAGTTCGGTGGACTGGTGCACCACCTGGAAGAGCAGTTCGTCGCGGTGGATCATCTCCGCCGGACGTCGTTGCAGGTCGAGCAAAGCGTCGGTACGCATGTAGCGCGCGTAGTCCGTGGCGCCGTCTCCCGGCAGCACAGGTGCGTGGTCCCGCTTCACGGAATAGTCCCCTTTGGTCAGCGTCGGTGCGTCGGTAACCGACGGCGCGACGGCGCATGGCGGCGGACAGTATCCAACGAGGAATGGCAATGTGTCACCTCCCCGTCACGGAATCGCCGCGCATGCGGGGAAGGGGGTTTGCCGGCTTTTCAGCGCCAGGGAAACTTTCCGATTAACACGCAGATCTTCGCGAGTCAATGACGTTCGGTGGTTGATTCGTCACACAACGGTGTTGCTTTCCGTCACGACAGTGCTGCGGAAAGTGGCGAACGGGGGTCTGGAAACCCCGAAACGGCGCTCCGGGCTCGGATCGGCACCGGTGCCGGCGGGCGCCGACGCGCCCGCCGGGCGGCCCGGGGCGCTCAGCGGCGCGAGAGCAGCGAGGTGACCCGCATCCGTTCGCTGTGGATCCACACGTCGGAGTACTCGATCGCCCGACCGTCGTCGAGATAGGTGATCTGCTCCAGGTAGAGCAGCGGGAAGCCCGCCGGCACGCCGAGGGCCTCGGCGATCCGGTCGGCGGCGGCGGTGGCGGTGAAGGTCCGTCGACCGGAGCTGATCTTCAGCCCGTAGTCGTTCTCCAGCAGCCCGAACAGCGACCGGTCGGCGAGGTCGGCCTGCTCCAGGCCGGGGGCGAGGTCGGTACGGACGTAGTTGACCAGCCAGACCACCGGCCCGGCGCTGGTGGAGCGGAGCCGCTCCAGACGCAGCACCGACTGGCCGGGGCGCAGGTCGAGCAGGGTGGCCAGCGGGGGCGGGGCGGGCATCACCTGCTGGGAGACCACCTGGGTGGTGACCGAGACACCCTGCCGGGCGAAGTCCTCCGACAGGGTGGTGAGCTTCTGCGCGATGGACGGTTCGAGAGCGGTGGACGTGACGAAGGTGCCCCGCCCCCGGACCTGCACCAGCAGGCCCTCGCGGATCAGGGTGGCCAGCGCCCGCCGCAGGGTGCCCCGGGAGATGCCCAGCTCGACGGCGAGCTCCGGCTCGCTGCGCAGCCGGTAGTGCGCGGGCCACTCGGCCGACAGGATCTTGGCCCGGATCTGCTCCGACACCTGCGCGTGCAGTGGTGCCGGCGCGTCGCGGTCGAGGTGCTCACTCACCCCGGCCGGGCTCAACTGGTCGGACATGTCACCTTCTCCGGGCGTCCGTCGCCCCCCGACGACCGTAGCCGATGACGGTCACCGTCGATCAGCGCGGGTCGTCGAGGGGGTCGGACGGATCAGTAGCTCGTCGTGTTCTCGTCGGCGTCGTCGGTGACGAGGGCGATCCCGGCGCTGGTGCCGAGCAGCACCGCGCCGGCCCGCAGCAGCGACACGGCCTGGTCGAAGGACTTGATCGCGCCGGACGCCTTGACCCGGACGCCCTCCGGCGCCCGCGCCACCAGGTACGCGACGCTCTCCGGGTTGGCCACCTCGACGGACCCGCTGCTGGCGTTCTTCAGGATCGCCGCACCCGCCTCGATGGACAGTGCGACGGCGGTCTCCCGCTCGGCCGGCGTGAGCAGCGGCAGCTCCAGCATGACCTTGATCGGGACCCCGGACGCCTTGACCACGCCGGCGATGTCGTCGCGGAAGGCGTCGTACCGGCCGCTCTTCAGCCAGCCGATCTGCACCCCGATGTCGATCTGGGTGGCGCCGGCGCGGACCAGGCTCTCCGCCTCGGCGGCCTTGCCGGCGCTGGTGGTCACCCCGACGGTGGGGAAGTCGAGTGCCGAGGCGACCTCGACACCGGTGCCGCGCAGCACCTCGGCGACCTCGGGTACCCAGGAACCGGGCACCATCGCGGCGTTGAAGCCGTACCGGACGGCCTCCTCGGCGTGGGCGACGATTCGGTCCCGGGTCACCCCGACGTCGATCAGGGTGTGCTGGATGTAGGGCGCCAACGCCGCAGGGGTGACCTCGGTGTCGGCCAGGATGGCAGGGCTCACGTTTCTCTCCGAATTCTGGTGCGTCGTGGTGCGGGTGGCGACGGCTACATCCGGTCGCGGTAGTAGTCCGGGACGACGACGCCGGGCTCGTCGAACCAGCGGGGCACGTCCACGCCGCAGACCAGGCCGACGTTGCCCCACGGGTTGAAGGCCCCGGTCCGGACGATCACCTTGGCCTCGTGGGCGAGGTCGCCGAGCATCTCGGCGTGCGTGCGGGTGGTCAGGGGCGCCTCGGGGAAGCGCTGCCCCAGCCAGGCGGCCAGGGGCTGGTTGTGGGTGGTGACGTCCTCGGCCACCACGACGCCCTCGACGATGATCTCGTCGGCGACGAGGTCGAGCACGGTGGTCAGCCTCGGCAGGTCCTCGGCGATGGCCAGGTCGACCCGGCGCGCGGCGCGCGGGATCGGGAAGCCGGCGTCCACCACCAGCAGCAGGTCGGTGTGGCCGAGGGTGGCCAGCGCGCCGGACAGTTCGGCGTTGAGCACGCCCCTGCGTTTCATGGCTTCTCCTTCATGGTGTGTGCCCCGGTGGCCAGGGCCATGACCTTTTCCTCGGTGGCCTCCGCCGCCGGGATGACACCGACCAGGCGGCCGGCGGCCATGACGGCGATCCGGTCGCTGACGGTCAGCAGTTCGGGCAGGTCCGACGAGGAGACGAGGATCGCCACCCCCTCGTCGGCGAGGGTGCGGAACAGGCGGTAGATCTCCGCCTTGGCGCCGACGTCGACGCCCCGGGTCGGCTCGTCCAGCAGCATCAGCCGGGGCTCGATGGACAGCCACCGGGCCAGCAGCGCCTTCTGCTGGTTGCCGCCGGAGAGCTGGGTGATGCCCTGCGCCGTGGTCGACGTCTTCACCCGAAGCTGCTGGGCCCGGGTGTCGGCGTCGCGGCGCAGCGCCCGCCGCCGCAGCAGCCCGAAGCGCTGCCGGCGGCCCAGGGTCAGGATGGTGACGTTGTCGGCGACGCTCATCGTCGGCAGGATCCCCTGCTGCCGGCGTTCCCCGGGCAGGTACGCCACCCGCGCGGCGATGGCGTCGCGGGGGGAGCGGGCGGTGAACGCCGTGCCGTCCAGGGCCAGGTCGCCGCCGCTGATCGGGTCGGCGCCGAAGACGCCCCGCAGCAGCTCGACCCGGCCGCTGTCCGGCAGGCCGGCCACGCCGACCACCTCACCCGGCGCGACCGTGAGGTCCACGTCGCGGAAGCCCCGGCCGGAGACCCGGCTCAGCCGCAGCCGTGGGGTGGCCGCCGGGGCGGGCGGGGCGGTGTCGTGCCGGGCGAACTCGGCGGCCAGTTCCCGGCCCACCATCGCCGCGACCACCTGGTCCGGGGTGACCTGGGCGGTCGGCCAGGAGCCGACGTGCCGACCGTCGCGCAGCACGTGGATGTGCTGGGAGAGGGCGAACACCTCGGGCATCCGGTGCGAGACGTAGAGCATGGTCACCCCGTCGGCCTGCAACGACCGGATCACCCCGAAGAGCTGCTCCGACTCGGCCGGGGACAGGATCGAGGTCGGCTCGTCGAGGATGACCAGCCGGGCCTGTCGGGCCAGCGACCGGGCGATCACCACGAGCTGCTGGGTGGCGGCGTCGAGGTGCCGCACCGTCCGCCGGGGATCGACCCGGACGCCGAGGCGGTCCAGCAGCGCCACCGCCCGCTCGTCGATCCGGCGCCGGTGCGGGAAGGGCCGCGAGCCGGGCTCCACGCCGAGCATGATGTTCTCGGCGACCGTCCGGTCCTGGGCCAGGGCGAGTTCCTGCGGTACCAGGGCGACCCGGTGCCGGCTGAGCAGGGTCGCCGGGTCGTACCGGCGGACCTGCTCCCCGTCGACCCGGACCGTCCCGGTGGTGGGGGTGTCCAGCCCGGCCAGGATCTTCATGAGGGTCGACTTGCCGGCGCCGTTCTCCCCCATCACGGCGGTCAGGCTGCCGGCCGGGACGTCCAGGGTCACGTCCTGGAGGGCGCGGACGGCGCCGAAGTGCTTCGACAGACCCGTCACCTCGACGGCGGCGGCCGTCGTCGGGGCGGCGATCGTGGCCGGGCTGGTCATCGGCTCAGCCCTCCACCGGCACGGTGGCCACGTTGTCGCGGGTGACCACGAGCGCGCCGGTGTCCACGTCGGCGATCTCGGTGCCGTTCTTCAGGTACTCGGCCAGCAGCTTGACCGCCTGGTAGCCCTGCTCGGCCGGGCCCTGGCTGATGCTCAGGTCGACCACGCCGCCCTTGAGGTACTCGACGGTCTGCGGCTGCACGTCGAAGCCGACGGAGTGGATCTTGCCGGCGTTGCCGGACTGCTGGAGCCACTTGGCCCCGGCGGTGAAGCTGCAGCAGTCGAGGGAGACCAGGGCGATCGCGTCCTTCTGCGCCGCCATCGTCGACTCGACCGTGTTGTACGCGGCGCTCGGCTCGTTGCCCGTGTTCACCGGGCCGACGATCTGCAGGCCGGCGTCCTTCACGCCCTCCTGGAAGCCGGAGAACCGGTCGTTGGACCAGCCGGCGCCGGAGTCGACCGAGACCACGACGACCTTGCCGGTCTTGCCGTTCAGCACCTTGATGAGTTCCTCGGCCAGCGACCGGCCGGAGGCGACCAGGTCCTGCCCGACGAAGCCCATCTGCCGGGACTCCGGGTTGTTGGTGTTGAACGAGATGATCGGGATGCCCGCGTCGTACGCCTGGGCGATCACCGGCTTGAGCGCGTCGTTGCTGGCCGAGGAGACGGCCAGGCCGTGGATCTGCTTCTGGTTGATCAGGGTCTGCAACTCGGCGACCTGGTCGGCGGCGTTGCCGCCGGTCGGTCCGATCATCTGCGCCTCGACGCCGAGTTCCTTCGCGCCGCGCTCCATGCCCTGCCGGATCGGCACGGCGAAGGCCAGCGACGGGTCGTGGTAGCTGAGCCGGATCTTGAGCGGGTCGCCCTTCTCGACGGCGTCGGAGATGTAGTCGGCGAGCTGGAAGCCGCCGTCGCCGCCGGTGGCGGTGCTGGCCGGGGTGACCGCGCCGCAGGCGGCGCTGCCCAGCAGCGCCAGGCTCAGGGTGGCGGCGACGGTGATCCGGCGCCGGAGGGAGAGCTTCATCCGAGGGGCTCCTTGCGGTGGGGGGATGGGGTGGTGGCGGACGGGTTGCCGGGGGAGGTCAGCGCCGTCCGGATCGTCTGCGGAGCCAGGTGTCGGCGGCCACGGCGAGGATGATCACCGCGCCGGTCGCCACCGTCTGCCAGAAGGAGGAGATGCCGCGCAGGTTGAGGATGTTCTGCAGGACGCCGATGAACGCGACGCCGATGACGGTGCCGAGCATGGTGCCGGAGCCGCCGAACAGGGCCGCGCCACCGATGATCACCGCGGAGATGGCGGTGAGTTCCATCCCGGTGCCGGTCACGCCCTGCACGTAGGACAGGAAGGAGAGGCCGAGCACGCCGGCCAGGCCGGCGAGCGTGCCGGAGAGGGCGAACGCGGTGACCTTGACCCGGTTGGTGTTGATGCCGCACAGCCGGGCCGCCTCGGCGCTGCCGCCGACCGCGTAGGTATTGAAGCCGTACCGGGAGCGGGAGAGCACGATCGTGCCGAGCACGGCGACCAGCGCGAAGATGACGAGCTGCATCGGCAGCAGCCCGAACAGCTTGCCCTGGCCGAGCAGGTTGAACTCGGCCACGTTGGGGTCGCTGCCGGACAGCGAGATCGGCGAGCCGCCGCTGAGCAGCAGGGTCACCCCCCGGTACACGCTCAGCGTGCCGAGGGTGACGATGAACGACGGGATGCCGAAGCCGACCGTCACCAGGCCGTTGATCAGCCCGGCCACCGCCCCGGCGGCGATCCCGCCGAGCGCGGCGAGCGGCCAGGCCACGTCCGAGGTCATCAACAGTCCACAGACGACGGCGCCGAGGCCGTAGATCGAGCCGACGGAGAGGTCGATCTCGGCGTTGATGATGACGAAGGTGACCCCGATGGCCATGATGCCGATCTGCGCGATCTGCTGGCCGACGGTGAGGAAGTTGTCGGTGCCCAGGAAACCCGGGGCGATGGTGGTGCCCAGCAGGAACAGGACGACCAGTGCCAGGAAGGTGCTGGCCTCCCGGGCGTGCAGGAACCGCTGGAGGGGGTTGGGGGAACGGGGGGTGGTGCTGGCCGCCTGCCCCGCCGGGGGTGCGGCCTGAGCGGTCATCTGGGCCATCTCTCTCACTTCCTCAACAGGGCCGCGACGTCGTCCGGGCCGGGCAGGGCGGGAATGACCTCGGCGACGCCGACGGCGTGGGCGCCGGCTGCGGCGGCGTACCGGACGGCCTCGGTGAGCTCGTCGCCGCGGGCCAGGGCGACGGCGAGCGCGCCGGTGAAGGCGTCCCCCGCGCCGGTGGTGTCCACCACCCGGGGTACCGGGACCGGGGCGACCCGACTGCGCCGCCCGGCGACGTCCACCAGGGCGCCCTCGGCGCCCTGGGTGAGCACCACCGTCCCGGCGTACCGGGTGCGCAGCAGGTCGATCAGGTCGTCGCCGGTGGTGGGGTCGTCCGGGTCGAGCCCGGCGAGCACCCGGGCCTCGCTGGCGTTGGGGGTCAGCACGTCGATCCACTGCCACGCCTCGTCCGGCAGGGGTACCGCCGGGGCGGGGTTGAGCAGGGTGGGCACGCCGCGCTCGTGGGCGACGCGCAGGGCCGCCAGCGCGACCGGCAGCGGGATCTCCAGGCAGACCACGGTCAGGTCGGCCGCGGCGATCCGGTCGGCGAAGCCCTCGACGTCGGCCGGGGTCAGGGTGTCCAGGGCGCCGGGGGCGATGACGATCCGGTTCTCGCCGTCGGACTCGACCAGGATGACCCCGACCATGGTGGCCGCCTCGGTGGTGCGGACCCCCGTGGCGTCCACCCCCTCGGCGGCCCAGAGGTCCCGGGCCGCCGCGCCGAACTGGTCCGCGCCGACGGCGGTCAGGAAGCTGACCTCCGCGCCGAGGCGGGCCGCGGCCACGGCCTGGTTGGAGCCCTTGCCCCCGTGCCCGGAGGCGAACTGGCCGCCGGAGAGGGTCTCCCCGGCGACGGGCACCCGGGGTACCCGCATGGTGAGCCCGGCGCCGTAGCTGCCGACGACTGCAATCTTCATCCTGGCCCTCTTGTTCATGGACAACCATGTACAACTGAGGGGACCATAGGAGCGTCGCGGCGAGGGTGTCAAGAGTCTTCGAGGAGGTTGTCGGAAACTTCCAGGAAACCTGTGAGTCACCCGGGAAGGCCCCGTGAGCAGGTCGGACGCCTCCGGAGGGTGCGGCCCGACCGGTCGGGGAGGCGTGCCGCGTGACGGTTCCCTGCCGGTGGGTGCGGCGGGTGCCGCCATGCGCCAGGCGCGTCAGCGCCTGCTGACCGGCCCGGTGGCGTCCACCCCGGGACGCCCGGTCGTCAGCCCGGCTGACCCTCGGCGATGATGCTCTTGATCAGGTCGGTCGAGGCGGACTCGTCGAGGGCGAGCGCGGCCACCGACCGCCAGGCGTTCTCGTAGGCGGCCACCTCGTCCGGCTTGTCGAGGTAGAGCGCCCCGGTGAGGGACTCGCTGTAGACCACGGACGGCTCCCGCGCCGCCTGGCCGCCACGGGGGCCGGAGAAGTCGATGATCACGAAGGTGCCGGCGGTGGCGCCGGGGTGCGGGCCGGCGGCCAGCGGCACCACCCGCAGCGACACGGTCGCCAGCCCGGCCGTCTCGAGCAGCCGGGCGAGCTGGTCGGTCATCACCTCGGGGCCACCCACCGGACGCCGCAGCGCCGCCTCGGAGACCAGGGCGGTCAGTCGGGGCGGTTTCGGGTGCCGGCGGGTGAGCAGGCGCTGCCGCTGCATCCGCAGGTCGACCGCGCGGTCCCGGGTCGGCACCTCCGGACCGGTCGCCCGGGGGAGGGCGTACGCGTACTCCCGGGTCTGGAGCAGGTCCGGGACCAGCGACTCGTCGTAGCGACGCAGGTGGGCGGCGGCCGACTCCAGACCGAGGTACAACTCGTACCAGCTCGGCACCGCGTCGCCGTACTCCTGCCACCAGCCCTTGGCCCGGGTCTGCACGGCGAGCGCCCGCAGTACCTCGGTCGTCTCCGCCGGCACCCGGTACAGCTCGCACATCGCCCGGACGTCGAGGACGCGGACCGTCCCCGTACCGCACTCGATGCGCCAGATCTTCTGCCGGCTGTACTCCAGGGCCTCGGCGGCGGTCTCCAGGGTGACCCCGGCCTCGGTGCGCGCCTGGCGCAGCAGTCGGCCGAGCTGACGGCGCGGCACCGTGGACCCGACGTCCTGAGCCATCCCCGCACTCCCTGATTTCGTTCCACCACAGAGGGTCACCTGTTGTGCAACAGATAGTCGTCGGGTGGAGGCAAGTCAAGAGCTGGACCACGTTTGGCGGATCGATGGCGGTAAGCGCGCCACGGAGCGGGACGCGGGGCCGGAGTCCCGTCGACGGGTCCACCCGCGACGGTGGGCGACCCGCCGGGTTTGTCCGTCCGTTCGTCGGGGAAGATGAACGCCCTACCGTCCGCCTGACCATGTTGGAGGGGCCCGCTTCATGTCCGTCGGAGAGGCTGTGGGCGACGCGCTCCACGCCGTACTGTTGTTCCTGCCGAAGGCGCTCGCCTTCGTGGCGATCCTGATCGCCGGGTGGCTGGTCGCCAAGGCCGTCCTGAAGGTCGTCCAGAAGCTGCTGCACCGGGTCGGCTTCGACCGTGCCGTCGACCGGGGCGGCATCCGCAAGGCCCTCGCCCGGTCCACGTACGACGCCAGCGACCTCGTCGCGAAACTGGCGTACTACGGGGTGCTGCTGCTCACCCTGTACCTCGCCTTCGGCGTCTGGGGTCCCAACCCCATCTCCGACCTGATCGCCGCCGTCATCGCGTGGCTGCCCCGGGCCTTCGTGGCCATCGTCATCATCGTGGTCGCGGCGGCCATCGCCAACGCGGTCAAGGACATCATCAGCAGCGCGCTCGACGGTCTGTCCTACGGGCGGGTGCTGGCCAGGGTCGCCTCCTGGTTCATCCTCGGCCTGGGCATCATCGCGGCGCTCAACCAGGTCGGCATCGCCACCACGGTCACCACGCCGGTGCTGATCGCGGTGCTCGCCACCGTCGGCGGCATCCTCGTCGTGGGCGTCGGCGGCGGTCTGGTCCGCCCGATGCAGTAC
>NZ_LRQV01000065.1 GCF_001567585.1 Micromonospora rosaria | reverse complement strand
GGCCGGTGCGGGCCCGTGCGCCGGGGCGGCGGGCGCGCGGTGGTGCCCGTTGCGGCGGGCCGGCTCCGCGGCCGGGTCGACCACGGTCAGCGGTACGTCGAAGCGGCCCCGGCCGTTCTGCTCCTCGGGGCGGGTCACGACCGCTCCCGTACGGCGGCGCGGACCTGCCGGATGCCGTCCAGGACGGACTGTTCCGCGGCGGCGAGCCGGTCCCGGCCGAGCAGCACCCCGCCCTGGTGGGCGCGGATGAAGTCGTCGAAGGCGGCGGCGGTGGTGCGCGGCGTGAAGCCGTACTCCCGCACCAACCGGGTGGTGTCGACCACCCGGCCGTGCACGAAGAGGTCGACCTGGTCGAGGCCGTAGCGGCCGAAGCCGAGCGTGCGGGCGAGCGCGGCGGCCCCGGAGAGGCCGGGCTCCAGCACCGGTACGGCGACCCGCCCGGCCCGCCGGATCGCCTGGGACAGCGAGAGCACCCCCGGCCCGGCGACGTTGTACGTGCCCGGGTGCTCCTCGACCACCGACCGGTGCAGCACCTCCAGCGCGTCGTCGACGTGCACGAACTGGAGCCGCGCGTCGCGGCCGAAGATGGTGGGCACCAGCGGCTGGGAGAAGTACCGGGTGAGCGTGGTGTCCGCGGTGGACCCGATGAACGGGGCGAACCGCAGCACCGTCGCGGTCACGTCGGGCCGGCGGCGGCGGAAGCCGCGCACGTACCCCTCGATGTCGAGGATGTCGCGGGCGAAACCGCCGCGCGGCACCTCGCGGGGCTCGGTCTCCTCGGTGAAGACGGCGGGGTCCCGGAAGGACGCGCCGTACGCGGCCGTCGACGACCGGATCACCAGCTTGCGCAGCCGGGGCGCCCGCTGGCAGGCGGCGAGGAGTTGCATCGTGCCGATGACGTTCTGGTCCTTCATCGCCGCCCGGCCGCCGTGCTGGCGGTCGGGGGCGCTGATCAGCGCGAGGTGGACCACGGCGTCGACGTCGAGGTCGCCGAGCAGCCCACCGAGCGAACCGGCGTCCACCCGGACCCGTTCGACCCCGTCGAGGAGACCGGCGATCTCCGCGCCCGGCGGAGCCGGATCGACGCCGATCACCCGGCTGATCCGGGGGTCGGCGGCGAGTCGGGAGGCGACGTGGGCACCGAGGTACCGGCCGACCCCGGTCACGACGACGACCCCCGACGCGCCCGTGGGGGCGTCGGGGGTCACGACGTGCACCTCCCCCGGCAGGCGGGACCGAGCCGGGACAACCACGGCCTGATCACCTGAGCCTCCGAGGGTCGACAGTTGGCAAGTGTCACCGGGAGCCGGGCCGGAGCCCGGCGCCGGTCACTTGCCGAGACGGCGACGCTGGACGCGGGTCTTGCGCAGCAGCTTGCGGTGCTTCTTCTTAGCCATGCGCTTGCGGCGCTTCTTGACCACCGAGCCCATACGACAGCCTTTCGATGCAACGTGCGGGGCGGACCGGACGACGCCACCTGGTGGCGTCCGCGACCGCTTGCGGACAACGGACCGGACCAGTCTGGTGGCGTCGGGGCGCACCGGTGTGCGGTCACGGTCGAGGTCCAGGGTAGCCGGAGAGCGTCAGCAGGACCAACGCGCCCCCGTCGATGCCCGTTACGTCGCACTCGCCGAGCGCGTCAGGCGGTCTCCTGGAAGGCGCCCCGCAGGTACTCGTGCACCGCGTGCTCGGGCACCCGGAACGACCGGCCCACCCGGACGGCCGCCAGCTCACCGCTGTGCACCAACCGATAGACGGTCATCTTCGACACCCGCATCACCGTCGCCACCTCGGCGACGGTGAGGAACCTGACATCCGACAGCCGCCCGTCGGACTGCGATCCGGCCATGGCCCACCGACCCATCCCATGCCCGGCGCGCGCCTCACCGACGGGTTCCCTCCCGACGGGTCGGCAACGCGCGTGTTACCAGTACCGTAACGGGACGGCTGTGACCGGCGCGATACCTTCTCACAACTGATCATGTCGGGGAAGCTGCTTCACCCGCCCGTGACCAGGGGTTTCCTGCCTCGCCGGGAACGGGTGCCGAGCATGTCCGAATCGACCCCGGGCGACGAAGACCCGTCGCGGTGACAGTGGGTGCCCGGATGGGGACGGAAAGCCGCCGACCTCAGGGACGGCATCCGGTGGCTCTGGTGGCGCCACCAGAGCCACCGGACGGGCGTCCCGGGCCGCTTCCGGACGCGTACCGGGACCCCACCTGGGAGCGGGACCAGTGTGGCAGGTCCGGTTCCGGGCCCGCACAGCGGCCGATCACCGGCCGGGGCGCCGGTGGGCGTACCCCCGGTAGACGACGGTGGCCCTAGGCACGCCCGGTCACCGCCAGGAACCCGGTAAGCTGCGCGGCGGTGGCCGCCGGTTGGTCGGCGTGCGGGTAGTGGCCGGAGTCCTCGATCATCCGGGCCTCGGCGGTGGCGAACCGGCGGCGGGCGGCCCGCGCCTCGGCGGCCGGGTCGGCGAAGTCGGGATCCTGCCGGCCCATCAGCACCAGCACCGGCTGGCGTACTTGGCCGGCGCGGGCGGTCCAGTGCGGGGTGGCCGGGGCGACCACCCCGCGCACCGCGTGCATCCGCCCGCGCAGCCCGGCCACCAGCTCCCGGCGGTACGCGGCGTCGTCGGGCGGCCGGACGACGGGGAAGAGCCTGCGGTGGTACCTGCCGAAGAGGCGGGGGCTGCGCAGCACCAGGGCCCGGGCGGCACGCGTCAGGGGGTTGGGCGTCGGCTCGGCGACGAACGGGGCGATCTGCACGATCCCGGCGACCAGGTCGGGCGCCTCGGCGGCGGCGAAGACCACGGCGGCCCCGCTGGAGGAGCTGCCGACCAGGGTGGCCGGCCCGCCGAGGGTACGCACCACGGCGAGCAGGTCGGCACCGACCTCGGCCGGGGCGTACGACGGCCAGTGCGGGCTGGACTCGCCGTGCCCGCGTACGTCCACGGCGGCGACCCGGTACCCGGCCGCGACCAGCAGCGGGATCAGGTGCCGGTAGGAGCGGCGGTTCTCCCCCATGCCGTGCGCGAGGACCACCAGCGGCCCCGCGCCGTGCACCTCGTAGGAGACGGTCCCGCCGCCCCGCCGCACCTGACCGACTGCGACAGCCCGGACGCTCATGGGATCAGCTTCCACCCGACCGCCCCGTACCCGGACCGCCGGGGGTGTCCGCGGCGACGGCTACTTCTTCGAGGCCAGGGCGCGACCGAAGAAGGCGAGGTTGGCGGGGCGCTCGGCGAGCCGGCGCATCAGGTAGCCGTACCAGTCGTCGCCGTAGGGCACGTAGGTCCGCACGGTGTACCCCTCGGCGGACAGCCGGGCCTGCTCCTCCGGGCGGATGCCGTACAGCATCTGGAACTCGAACCGGTCCGGCCCCCGGTCGAACCAGCGCGCCCGGTCCTCGCCGATGGCGATCAGGCGCGGGTCGTGGGTGGCCAGCATCGGGTACCCGTCGCCGGACATCAGCACGTTCAGGCAGCGGACGTAGGAGCGGTCCACGTCCCGGTCAGCCTGGTACGCCACCGACTCGGGCTCCCGGTACGCGCCCTTGCAGAGCCGGACCCGGGACCCGGCGTACGCCAGCTCACGGCAGTCCGACTCGGTCCGCCGCAGGTACGCCTGGAGCACCGCCCCGGTGCCCGGGTGGTCCTTGCGCAGCTTGGCCAGGATGTCCAGGGTCGAGTCGGTGGTGGTGTGGTCCTCCATGTCGAGGGTCACCGTGGTACCCGCCGCGTCGGCCGCCTGGCAGATCGCCCGCGCGTTGTCGTAGGCCAGTTTCTCGTCGATCATCTGGCCGAGCGCGGAGAGCTTGACGCTCACCTCGGCCGCCGGGGTGAGCCCGGCGGTGTGCAGCGCCCCCAACAGGGACAGGTACTCGTCCCGGGTGGCGGTGGCCTGCTCGGCGGTGACCACGTCCTCGCCCAGGTTGTCGAGGGTGACCGCGAGCCCGTCGGCGACGAGTTCGCGGGTCGCGCGCAACGCGTCGTCGGTGCCCTCGCCGGCGACGAACCGGCGTACGACGTCCCGGGTGAAGGGGGCCGTCGCGACGAGCCGCTCGACCCGGGATGACCGGGCGGCGGCGAGAATGACGGTACGGAGCATGAGCCGAGGGTAACGCCCACAGCCGCCCCCGCGCCCGGCGGCGGCCCACCCCACCTGGTTGCAAGGAAGGGCCCCTTGTTAACACGTGGCCGTGAGAAGGGAACCCTTCTCTACCGTATGCGTTAATAGGGGGCCCTTCCTTACACCTACCCGGGGCAGCGGGGATTGACCCGATCGGCTACAACGGGGCACGTGGCAGAACGTCCTCGACGCCGGCTCCGGTCGGCCAGCGTGCAGATCGGCACCCTCACCGCCCTGGCGCTGGTCCTCTCCGGCTGCAACCTCTCCTCCGACGACGACGATGACGACTGCGCGCTCGGCCCGACCGGCGGTGGGGGCACGGTGGTGCTGGCCATGCAGGTGCCGGCGACCGTGGACACCCCGGTCACCAGCGCCGACCGGTCGGCTCCGACGGGCACGACGGTGCCCGACCGTGGCGGCTTCGGCACCTACCTCGCCGACTGCGGCAGCAGCGGCGGCTGAGATGCGCCGGGTGGCCGTCGAGCCCCGCCCCGGCTGGAACGACACGGTCCGGGAGCAGGGCCTGGTCTACGTCGACACCGAGCTGCCCGGCGGCGAGGTGATGTCCTACTGGGACGAGAGCGCCGCGTACGCCTTCGACCTCGACGAGGTGCTCCGCCTGGAGGAGGCCACCGAGGAGCTGCACCGGATGTCGGTGGCCGCCGCCGAGCACGTGGTGGCCCACCACCGGTACGCCGACTTCGGCATTCCCGGCTGGGCGGCCGAGGCGGTGGCCCGGTCGCTGCGCGAGGCCCCGCCCATGCTGTACGGCCGGTTCGACCTCTGCTACGACGGCTCGTGGCCGCCGAAGCTGCTGGAGTACAACGCCGACACGCCCACCTCGCTGGTCGAGGCGGGCATCATCCAGTGGTTCTGGCTGGAGGACACCCGGCCCGAGCTGGACCAGTGGAACAGCCTGCACGAGCGGCTCGTCGCCGCCTGGCACCGGATCGGCGCCGGGCTGCACGAGCCCCGGGTGCACGTGGTCTGGTCCAGCGAGGAGGAGTCCGGGGAGGACCAGATCACCGCCGGCTACCTGGCCGAGACCGCCCGGCAGGCGGGCCTGGACGTGCACCTGCTGCCGATCCAGCGGATCGGGTGGGACGGCCGGCGCTTCGTCGACGCCGGCGACCGGCCGGTCGTCACCTGCTTCAAGCTGTACCCCTGGGAGTGGATGCTCGCCGAGCCGTACGGGCCGCTGGCGCTGGACCCGGGCACCCCGACCACCTGGATCGAGCCGGCCTGGAAGCTGCTGCTGTCGAACAAGGCGCTGCTCGCCGTCCTGTGGGAGCTGTACCCGGGCCACGAGCTGCTGCTGCCGGCGTACCTGGACGGCCCCCGCGCGATGACCGAGTACGTGGCGAAGCCGCTGCTCGGGCGGGAGGGCGGGTCGGTCCGCATCGTCACCGGCGACACCGAGATCAGCAACCCGAGCGGTTACGGCGCGGAGGGCTTCTGTTACCAGGAGTTCCGGCCGTTGCCGGAGTTCGCCGGCAGCCGGACGGTGCTGGGCAGTTGGATCGTCGACGGCGAGTCCGCGGGCCTCGGCATCCGGGAGAGTCCGGGCCTGATCACCGACAACCTCGCCCGCTTCCTGCCGCACTACATCGACGCGCCACGTGGTCCGTGAGTCGTCTACGGTTGAGGTGTGGACTTCGACGCGTACGCCCGGACCGGTGTCGACCTGGTCAACGCGCGACTGGACGACCTCGACGCCCTGCGGGCCCTCTTCCCCGACGAACACGCCTGGATGCGTGACGAGGTCGCGGAGCGGGATCTGACGATCTTCCGGCGGGCGCAGAAACGGCTGCGGGACGTCTTCGAGTACGGCACCTCCGGGCGGGACGCGGAGGCGGTGACCGAGCTGAACACCCTGCTGGCGGCGTACCCGGTGCAGCCCCGGATCTCGGGGCACGACTCCAGCGACTGGCACATGCACGTCACCGGCCGGGGCGCGTCGGTGAGCGCGGAGTACCTGGCCGGCGCGGTCTGGGGGCTGTCGGTCTGGCTCTGCGAGTACGGCAGCGCCCGGTTCGGCGTCTGCGCCGACGACCGCTGCCGCAACGTGTACCTGGACACCTCGTCGAACTGCTGCCGGCGGTTCTGCTCGGAGCGCTGCGCCACCCGCTCCCACGTCGCCGCGCACCGGGCCCGCAAGCGGGCCGCGGTCAGCGACCAGGCCGCCGCCCCGGCCGACGAGTCGCTCACGCCGGTGAGCTGACCCGCCCCCGGCCGCGCCCCCGTGCCGCGTGGCGGGTCCCCGGCTCAGACGTCGACCGGGGAGGGGGCGGTCAGGTGGGCACGGGCGAACTCCAGCGCCTCGCGCAGGTCGGCCTCGCGCAGGGCGCGGCTCTTCGCGCCCCGGGTGGTCACCTCGACCGCGACCGAGCCGGTGAACCCCCGGCCGGCCAGCGAGCGCAGCACCTCGGCGCAGGGCTGGTTGCCCCGCCCCGGCACCAGGTGCTCGTCGCGCCCCTCGCCGGTGCCGTCGCCCAGGTGCACGTGGGCCAGGCCGGCGCCCATCCGGTCGGCCATCGCCAGCGCGTCAGTGTGCGAGGCGGCGCAGTGCGACAGGTCGAGGGTGTACGAGGCGTACCCGGTCTCGGTCGGATCCCACCCCGGGACGTACGGGACGAACTGCCGGCCGGCCATCCGCACCGGGTACATGTTCTCCACCGCGAACCGTAGCCCGCCGAAGCGGCCGGCGATGTCGTCCAGCCCGTCGGCGAAGGTCCGGGCGTAGTCACGCTGCCAGGTGAAGGGCGGGTGCACCACCACCGTCGGCGCCTCCAGCGTCTCGGCCAGCTCGGCGGCCCGGCGCAGCCGCTCCCACGGGTCCGGGCTCCACACCCGCTGGGTCACCAGCAGGCAGGGGGCGTGCACCGAGAGCACCGGCACGCCGTAGTGCTCGGCGAGGCCGCGCAGCGCCCCGGCGTCCTGGCTGACGGCGTCGGTCCAGACCATCACCTCGACCCCGTCGTAGCCAAGGGCGGCGGCCATCTGGAAGGCCGCCGCGGTCCGTTCCGGGAAGACCGAGGAGGTGGACAGGAGCACCGGGACGCGGGAAGTCACACCGTCGAGGGTAACGCGCGCCGATTGCGGCATCGTGACGAGCAGTCACAAATGCGCATACCACGGTCACCGCTGGTCACACCGGTTCGAGATGGTCCAGCCGGCGCAGGATCACGCCCTCCCGCAACGCCCACGGGCAGATGTCCACCGCGTCCACGCCCAGCCGCCGCATCACCGCCTCGGCCACCACCGCGCCGGCCAGCAACTGGTGGGCCCGACCGACGCTGACCCCCTCCAGTTCGGGAAGCTGGGCCGGGGGGATGTGCCGGACGAAGCCCAGCACCTGTCGTACCCCGGTGCGGGTCAGCCGGCGGCGGGCCCACAGCCCAGCCCCGGAGGGCGCCGCCCCGGCGAGCCGGGCCAGGGTACGGAAGGTCTTCGAGGTGGCCACCGGACGCTCCCAGCCCACCGCGGTCATCCGCGCCACCACCGGGTCGAGCAGCGTGTCGACGTGCTCCCGGAGCCGCTCGACGGCCTCCGCCGGGGGTGGCGCCGCGTCGCCCGGAGCGATCCCGAGCCAGTCCCGGGTCAGCCGGCCGGCCCCCAGCGGCAGCGACTCCGCGACGTCCGGGTCCTCGTCGATCCCGGCCGCGATCTCCAGCGACCCGCCGCCGATGTCCAGCACCAGCAGCCGCCCCGCCGACCAGCCGAACCAGCGCCGGACCGCGAGGAAGGTCATCCGCGCCTCGTCCGCCCCGGAGAGCACCTCCAGCCGTACCCCGGTGGTGTCCCGGACCCGGGCCAGCACCTCGGGGGCGTTGGTGGCGTCCCGGACCGCGGAGGTGGCGAACGCGATCAGGGTCTCCGCGCCCAGCCCGGTCGCCGCCGCGCGGGCCCCGGCGACCGCCTTGACCAGCCCCTCCGCGCCGAACTCGGTGAGCGCGCCGTCCGGGCCGATCTGCTCGGCGAGCCGGAGCACCACCTTCTCCGAGTGCGCCGGCCAGGGGTGCGCCCCGTGGTGGGCGTCCACCACCAGCAGGTGCACCGTGTTGGAACCGACGTCGAGGACACCCAGTCGCATGCAGCAGACCCTATTCCCCGGCTCTCCGGACCGCAGCCGGGACCGGGCGTACCCTGGGCCGGTGACGATTGAGATCCAGGCGCTGGTGGACGACCCGCAGGATCCGCGCAGCCGGGAGGTCCCGCTGGACTTCCCGCGCGAGTGGATCGAGTTCGTCGACCCGGCCGACGAGAACCACCTCGTCCGGGCCGACCTGACCTGGCTGCTGTCCCGCTGGACCTGCGTCTTCGGTCAGGGCTGCCACGGCATCGTCGCCGGTCGCGCCGCCGACGGCTGCTGCTCGCACGGGGCGTTCTTCACCGACGCCGACGACGAGAAGCGGGTCCGGACGGCGGTCAAGCGGCTCACCCCGGACACCTGGCAGCGCCACCGCCGGGGCTTCAAGAACTGGACCGAGAACGACACCATCGACGGCAAGAACCCGGCCCGGCGCACCGCCACCCGCGACGCCGAGGGCCCCTGCGTCTTCCTCAACGACCCGGGCTTCCCCGGTGGCGGCGGCTGCGCCCTGCACGCGCAGGCGCTGCGGGACGGGGTGCACCCGCTGGAGTACAAGCCGGACGTCTGCTGGCAGTTGCCGGTCCGGCGGGACCAGGAGTGGCACAAGCGCCCGGACAACACCAAGGTGCTGGTCTCCACGCTCGCCGAGTTCGACCGGCGGGGCTGGGGCGCGGGCGGGCACGACCTGCACTGGTGGTGCACCTCGTCGACCGACGCGCACGTGGGCAGCGAGCCGATGTACGTCTCGTACGGCCCGGAGCTGACCGCGCTGGTCGGCGCGCCCGCGTACGCGAAGCTGGTGGAGCTCTGCGCGGCCCGCGCCCGCCAGGGCCAGATCGCCCCACACCCCGCCAGCGGGTAAGGAAGGGCCCCCTGTTAACGCATACGGTAGAGAAAGGTTCCCTTCTCACTCCGCCCGCCCACCGCGCGGCGGAGCCGCCGGTGGGCGGGCGGGGTGGTGCAGGCCGGTGGCGACCCAGGCGGCGCCGGCCAGGCCCACGGCGGTGCAGGCCAGCACGCCGGCTGAGCCGGCCCCGGCGGCGAGGAAGCCGGCGGTGCTGGGGATCAGCACCTGCCCGAGCCGGTTGCCGGTCAGCCGCAACGACATCGCCCGGCCCCGCAGCCCGGGCGGCGCGGACTCGGCCAGGAACGACATGGTCAGCGGCTGACCCGCGCCGAGGCCCAGCCCGGCGACGACGACCACCACCGCCATCGCCCAGAACGGCAACGGGGGCAGCAGCGCCCCGAGGCCGACGGCGGAGACGACGACGGTACCGATCAGCAGCCGGCGCCGGCCCACGGCCGCGACCAGGCGGCCGAGCAGCAGCCGGGAGACCATCGAGGCGACCGCGCGCAGCCCCAGCAGGACGCCGATGGTGCCGGCGGCGATGCCCCGCTCGGCGCCGAGCGCCGGCAGGTAGACCAGCGTGACGTCGACGGCGGCCAGGACGACGCAGCTCACCGTCAGCGCGCGCGGCACGCCGGGGGTCCGCACCAGGTCCGCCACCCCGCCGGTACGGCCGGCGGTGGCGCGGCGGTGCTGCCCGGAGGGGCGCAGGAGGGCGGCGGTGGCCAGCAGCGGCAGGGCGACCACGGTGGCGCCGAGGAAGATCGCCCCGGTGTCCGGGATCGGGCGGTCCCCGCCGAAGAGCACGATCAGCCCCGGGCCGAGCGCCTGGCCGAGGCTGGCGGCGAAGGTGTAGTAGCCGAACGCGGCGTCGTACCGGCCGGCCGGGGTGGCGTTGGCGACCAGTGCCTGCTGGGCCACCACCGCGCAGAGGTGACCGGTCCCGAGCAGCGCGCTGGCCAGCGCCAACCCGGCGATCGTCCCGCCGAGCAGGACGAACCCGACCCCGGCGGCGGCCAGCAGGGCCGCGCCGGCCAGCGCCGTACGACGCTCGCCGTACCGGTCGACGGCCTGGCCGGCGGGGACCGCCAGGGCCAGCGGCGCGACGGCGAAGCTCGCCCCGAGCAGGCCCAGCCAGGAGGCGGGCACGTCGAGCTGCAACGCCTGGTACGCCGAGGCGGGCCGGAGCATGAAGGTGACCGCCTGCACCACGACGGTCTGGGCCAGCAGCAGCCCGACCTGGTACCGAGTGGGTGGAGCCACCGGTCAGCGGCCGGTGGTCGACGGGTGGCGCATCCGCAGCGGAGCGCCGACCCCGCTGCCCGGCCGCCGCACCCCGGCACGGGGTACGACGGGGCCGCGCCAGGGTTCGCGGGGCGGCCTACGGCTCGAACTTGTAGCCGAGGCCCCGGACGGTGACGATGAAGCGCGGCGCGGAGGGCTCCGGCTCGATCTTCGAGCGCAACCGCTTGACGTGCACGTCGAGGGTCTTGGTGTCCCCCACGTAGTCCGCGCCCCAGACCCGGTCGATGAGCTGGCCCCGGGTCAGCACCCGGCCGGCGTTGCGCAGCAGCAGCTCCAGCAGCTCGAACTCCTTGAGCGGCAACTGCACCGCGCCACCGTCGACGGTGACCACGTGCCGCTCGATGTCCATCCGAACCGGCCCGGCGGCGAGCGTCGGGGTGCCGGACTCGGTCGTCTCGCTGGTCTGCCGGCGCAGCACCGCCCGGATCCGGGCCACCAGTTCCCGGGGCGAGTACGGCTTGGTCACGTAGTCGTCGGCCCCGATCTCCAGGCCGACCACCTTGTCGATCTCGCTGTCCCGGGCGGTGACCATGATGATCGGTACGTGCGACCGCTGCCGTAGCTGCCGGCAGACCTCGGTACCCGACATCTCGGGCAGCATCAGGTCGAGCAGCACGATGTCGGCGCCGGTCCGGTCGAACTCGGTGAGGGCGGAGGTGCCCGTCGCGGCGACGGAGACGTCGAAGCCCTCCTTGCGGAGCATGTACGACAGGGCGTCGGAGAACGACTCCTCGTCCTCGACCACCAGTACGCGACTCACGGGTTTCCTTTCGTTGCTGTTCGGACCTGCCGTACCCCGGCCGGTCAAACCTGTCGTACCCCGGCCGGTTCGGACCGGCGGGTCAGGCCTGCGACACCTCGACCGGACCGGGCTCGATACCAGCCGACGAGAGTGTCACCGCCAGGTCCTCCGGGGGGCGGGCAGGCAACCGGAGGGTGAACGTCGACCCACCACCAAGGGTGCTCGACACCTCCACCCGACCGCCATGGTTGCTGGCGATGTGTTTGACGATGGCCAGCCCGAGACCGGTCCCGCCGGTGGAGCGGGACCGCGCCTGGTCGGCCCGGTAGAACCGCTCGAAGATCCGGTCGACGTCGGTGGGCGCGATGCCGATGCCCTGGTCGGTGACCGAGATCCGGACGTCGTCGCCGTCGGCGCGGGCGTCCACCCGGACCACGGTGTCCTCGGCCGAGTAGTTGATCGCGTTCTCCACCAGGTTCGCCACGGCGGTGGCGAGTTGAGCGTCGCTGCCGTACACGGTCAGGCCGGTCTCCGCCACCACCTGGACGTCGGCCCGACGGGCGGTGGCGCTGGTCCGGGTCCGGTCCAGCACCTCGGCGAGGACCCAGTCCACCGTCACCGGCTCCGGGGCGGGCTGCGGCTCGGCGCCCTGGAGCCGGGTCAGCTCCAGCAACTCCTGCACCAGTCGACCCAGCCGGGTCGACTCGTGCTGGATCCGCTCGGCGAACCGGCGCGCCGCGACCAGGTCCTCGGAGAGGTCGGGTGAGCCCTCGCCGGCCGGCTCGGTGGCGTCCAGCAGCGCCTCGGCGAGCAGTTGCAGCGCGCCGATCGGGGTCTTCAACTCGTGGCTGACGTTGGCCACGAAGTCCCGGCGGACCCGGGCCAGCCGGTGCGACTCGGTGACGTCGGCGGCCTCCACCGCGATGAAGCCACCACCGATCCCCATCGCCCGCAGATGCACACCGAGCGGGTCCGGGCCGGCGTTGTCGCGGCCCCGGGGCAGGTCCAGCTCGATCTCGCGGCGCACGCCCGTGCGCCGCACCTGCCCGGCCAGGGTACGGATCAACGGGTGGGCGGCGATGGAGCCGGGGCGGGGACCGGTACGCAGCAGGCCCATCGCCCGGGCGGCCGGGTTGACCAGTACCGGAACGTCGTCGGGCCCGAGCACCACGACCCCGGCACGCAGCGAGTCGATCGTCTTGCGGCCGAGTCCGGGCACCTCGGCCTGCTGGTCGTCGGCTATCGCGGGCCTCCCCCTGCCGAAGATCGATCCACCCGACGCGGACCGAACGGTCGGGCCGGGCCCGCCGGCTCCGCCCGACGCGGAGCGCCGGCGCAGCGCCGACACCATCCTGGGCAGCAGGAACCCGGCAGCCAGGCCGACCATCAGGCCGGCGGCCACCGCGAACGGTACCGCCCACTCCACCTGGCGATCGTAGGGTCATTGTTCACCGGGCTACCCCCAGATAAGGGGCGAATCACGCTCACTTCCGGAACTGTTCACCGCTCGGCCGCGCCTCGTTCATCGCGGTACCGCCCCGCCCCGGGCACCTCGGCCTACGGTGGTCGGCGCACCTCGACCACCCCCGCCGGCTCCCGCCCGGCGACACCGACCGACGGGACGTGACCATGCGCAACGAGTTCCACGCCGACCTGGCGACCGTCAGCCACCTGCTGGTGGAGATGGCCCACCAGGTCCGGGCCGCCATGCGGCAGGCCACCCGGGCCCTGCTGACCGCCGACCGCCGGGCCGCCGAGGCGGTCATCACCGGGGACGGCGACATCGACGCCCGGTACCGGGAGGTCGAGGAGCGGGTCTGCGAACTGCTGGCCCGCCAGGCGCCGGTCGCCTCCGACCTGCGCGCCATGATCACCGCGCTGCACGTCGCCGCCGACCTGGAACGGATGGGCGACCTCGCCGACCACGTGGCGAAGACCGCGCTGCGCCGGCACCCCTCCCCCGCCGTACCGGCGGAGCTGCGGCCGATCTTCACCGAGATGGACGGCGTGGCGGACCGGATGGCCGAGAAGATCGCCGGGGTGCTCGCCGACCCGGACGCCGAACTCGCCGCCGAGCTGGACCGGGACGACGACGCCATGGACGACCTGCACAAGCAGCTCTTCGGCGTGGTCCTCGGCGCGGACTGGCCGTACGGGGTGGAGACGGCGATCGACGCCACCCTGCTCGGCCGCTTCTACGAGCGCTTCGCCGACCACGCGGTCAACGCTGGCGAGCACGTCGTCTACCTGATCACCGGCGAGTCCGCCGCCGCCCAGTAGGTGTAAGGAAGGGCCCCCTATTAACCCATACGGTTAATAGGGGGCCCTTCCTTACACGCTCAGCGGCCCTGGTTGGCGACGGCGGCGGCGGCCTCCTTGGCGGCGGTCGGGTCGAGGTACGTCCCACCCAGGGTGAGCGGACGCAGCTGCGGGTCCAGGTCGTACCGCAGCGGGATGCCGGTCGGGATGTTCAGCTTGGCGATCTCCGCGTCGCTGATCTGGTCCAGGTGCTTGACCAGGGCGCGCAGCGAGTTGCCGTGCGCGGCGACCAGCACCGTCCGGCCGGCCAGGATGTCCGGCACGATCGAGTCGTACCAGTACGGCAGCATCCGCTCGACGACGTCCTTGAGGCACTCGGTACGCGGCATCAGCTCGGTCGGCAGCAGCGCGTACCGGGGGTCGCCGACCTGGGACCACTCGTCGTTGTCGTCGATCGGCGGCGGCGGCGTGTCGTACGACCGGCGCCAGAGCATGAACTGCTCCTCGCCGTACTCGTCCAGGGTCTGCTTCTTGTTCTTGCCCTGGAGGGCGCCGTAGTGCCGCTCGTTGAGCCGCCACGACCGGCGCACCGCGATCCAGTGCCGGTCGGCGGCGTTCAGCGCCAGCTCGGCGGTGCGGATCGCCCGGCGCATCACGCTGGTGTGCACCACGTCCGGCAGCAGGTCGTGCTCGCGCAGCAGCTCGCCGCCGCGGCGCGCCTCGCTCTCGCCCTTGGCGGTCAGGTCGACGTCGACCCAGCCGGTGAAGAGGTTCTTGGCGTTCCAGTCGCTCTCGCCGTGCCGCAGCAGGACCAGCGTCCCGACGGTGGGCCCTTCGCTCGCAGTCATGCCGATCATCCTGCCCGAAGCCCCGATCGGACACGCGGGCGGTGGCGGTGACGACCACCACGTGGAAAAGCCGGTGACCAGGATCGGGGCCCGGAACTACCGTCGTAAGGCACGTAAAGCGTATGAGTCATTACGACGGAACGGGGGCCCGGATGCGGACGGTACGGGGCTGGTTGCACGCGACCGCCGGGGGCCTGCCCGCCACCTTCTGGTACCTCTGGACCGGCACCCTGATCAACCGGCTCGGCTCGTTCGTGGTGGCCTTCCTCGCCATCTACCTCACCGTCGAGCGGGGCTTCAGCGAGTTGCAGGCCGGGCTGGTCCTCGGCCTCTGGGGTGCCGGCGGGGCGGTCGGGACCACGCTGGGCGGGACGCTCGCCGACCGGTGGGGCCGTCGACCCACGCTGCTCACCGCGCACCTCGGCGCGGCCGGGATGATGCTGGCCCTCGGGCTCGCCCGGGACCTCTGGGCGGTGGCGGTGGGGGCGCTGCTGCTCGGGCTCTTCGCCGAGGGGGCCCGCCCGGCGTTCGGCGCGATGATGATCGACGTCGTCCCGGAACGGGACCGGGTCCGTGCCTTCTCCCTGAACTACTGGGCGATCAACCTCGGCTTCGCCTGCGCGGCGGTGCTCGCCGGGCTCGCTGCCGAGGCCGACTACCTGCTGCTGTTCGCCGTCAACGCGGTCACCACCCTGGCCACCGCGCTGATCGTCTTCGTCCGGGTCACCGAGACCCGGACCGTCGGCGTCCCCACCGCCGGAATGCCGGCGCCCCGGGGCGCGGTACGGGCCATCCTCACCGACCGGGTCTTCCTGCTCTTCGTCACCCTGAACCTGTTCACCGCGCTGATCTTCCTGCAACACCTCTCGATGCTGCCGATCGCGATGGCCGACTCCGGGCTCAGCCCGTCCACGTACGGCTCGGTGATCGCCCTCAACGGCGTGCTGATCGTCTTCGGGCAGCTCTTCGTCCCCCGGTTGATCCAGGGGCGGAGCCGGTCGCACGTGCTCGCCCTGGCCGCCGTGGTGACCGGCGTCGGCTTCGGGCTCACCGCGTTCGCCGAGGTCGCCTGGTTCTACGGCATCACCGTGCTGATCTGGACGCTGGGCGAGATGCTCAACTCGCCGTCCAACGCCACCCTGGTCGCCGAGTTGTCCCCGACCGACCTGCGCGGGCGCTACCAGGGCGTCTTCTCGCTCTCCTGGCAGGTCGCCTTCGCCGTCTCGCCCGTCCTCGGTGGGCTCGTCCGGCAGTCCGGCGGGGACACCGTCCTCTGGCTGGGCTGCGCCGTGCTCGGCGGGCTACTGGCCGTGGCCCACCTCGCCTCCGGGCCGGCCCGGGAACGCCGGGCCGCCCGACTGCGGACCGCGGCGACCGATCCGACGGTGGCGACGCCGCCGGGAACCCGCGCCGACACCTCCGTCGCCGGCTGACCGCGGCCGGGGGGGAACGAGAACGTCCACCCCGGCCGTGGCCGTGGTGGACGCCTCTCCCCGCTGTGCCCGGCGGCGGCGGGCGACACTCACCCCCGTAAGCGTCGCCCGCTCGCGCCGCCGGTCCGACAGGTGGGGCGCCGTCCCCCAACGGGCTGGTCCACCTGTCCCTTCGCGTCACCCTCGGTGCGCGGATCTGATCGATCCGCCGCTCCCCCGAACGTTTCCGAGCGGTACGCGGTGCAATAAAGTTAGTTCGCCCAGTTTACGAATTCAACCCGGATCGACTGTTTCGCCGGTCACAGCATCACCCTCCGCCGCTGGGCTCTCCCGGAGGCGACAACGCCCGCATACCCGTCGGACATTCCCGCAAACACCTCAGGCGTCCTCACGTTGCGGGGATTCCGTCCGGAAGAAGTTGCTCTGCCGGCCGTCGCGCATCTGCTCCTGGAAGATCAGGTTGAGCCGGCGACCGTCGAAGGTACGGAACCAGTCGTCCCAGGTGATCTCGCGCACCCGGCTGCTCTCCCGGTACCCGGGGAAGTTGAAGGTCAGCACCCCCGGCCGGCCGTCGCGCTCGGTGCCCGCGATCGTCGCCGGCTTCGCGTTGCGCGCCCGCGCCCAGCGCTGGATCACCTCGTGGTTGGTGGTGACCAGGCTCCGGCCCGGACGCTCCGGGCGGTCGGCCGGCGACGCGATGAGCTGCGAGGACCGGACCGACCGGGCGGTCGTCCCGCCCGAGGCGGTCCGCCGGCCTGACGCCCCGGCCGTCCCGGACGCGGTCGCCTTCCGGGCGGTCGCGCCCCCCGTCGACGACGCCTTGCGGGCCGGCGTCGCAGACGCCTTACGCGCCGACGCCGAGGAGGTCTTACGCGCCTGCGCCGAGGATGATGTCTTACGGGCCTGCGCCGGGGACGCCTTCCGGGCCGACGCCGACGAGGTCTTGCGCGCCGACGCCGACGAGGTCTTGCGGGCCGACGCCGGGGACGTCTTACGCGCCGACGCCGACGGCGACGTCTTGCGGGCCGATGCCGACGAGGTCGTGCGGGCCTGTGCCGGGGCGGCCTTGCGGGCCGTGGCCGGGGTCGCCTTGCGTGCTCGGGCCGGGGCGGCCTTCGCGCGTGCCGACGGGGTACCCGTCGTGCGGCGGGCAGCGGCCGACGTGGCCCGCCCGGCCGGGCCGGTGCTCGTCCGGGCGGCACCGCCACCCCGCCGGCCCGACCGCATCGTCCGGGCCAGCAGCTTCACCAGTTCCGGCTTGCGCAGGGCGGAGATCCCGGAGACCCCCTGCCGGCGGAGTCGGACGCGGATCTCGTCCACCCGCAGCCGGGAGATCTCGGACTCGGAGATCCCCGGGGTGCCCGGGGTCTGGTTGCCACTCTGCCGCTTCGTCCTCGTCGCGGTCCCGCCGCGACCTGAGCTGTTCCGCTGAGCCATGGGGCGTTCACGCTCCTCGACAGTCCGTCTCGGCCGCGGTGGGTCCGGTTACGCCGCACCGCGCGGTGCCGCATACCCCGCAGAAACCCGCCGAACCCCGGCACCGCCCACCGATCACGACACGTCGACCGGCACCGGCCTGCGGCGCCGCCCGCACCCCCGAGGGGTCAGGCGCCCGGCCGGTCGCCGCTGGCACCGCCGGCCGAGGGCTCGACGAGGTGGGCGAAGGCGGCCAGGTTCGCGGTGGACTCGCCCCGCTTGACCCGCCACTCCCACTCCCGCCGGATCGCGCTACCGAAGCCGATCTCCAGCATGGTGTCGAACGACTCGTCGGCGTAGGTCAGCACCGCGCCGAGCAGCCGGTCCAGCTCGTCGGCGTCCACCCCGCGCAGGTTGACCCGACCGGTCAGGTACACGTCGCCGGCCGGGTCGATGGCGAACGCGACCCCGTACATCCGGGCGTTGCGCTGCAACAGCCAGGCCCACAACTCCTCGCGCCGCTCGTCCGGCTGGCGCATCACGAACGCCTCGACCCGCAGCGCGTGCTCGCCGACGATCAGGTTGCAGATCGTCGTGAGCTTGTGCGTACCGGGCAGGGTGACCGCGTACGCCCCGGGGCCGGTCGGCTCCCAGGCCAGGTCCCGCTCGACGCAGACCGACTCGATCAGGGCGGCAACCTCGCTCTTCGCGCTCATCCGCCCCACTGTACGGCCGCGTCGACCCGGGACCGGGCCGGCGAGTCACCGCCGGCACCGCGCACCGGCCGGGGCAGCCCACCACCGGGTCGACGGCTCACCAGGAGCAGGAGAGCACCGGGTCGGCGGCCAGCCGGGCGGTGAGCCGGGCCCGGTGCTCGGCGATCGTCGCGCCGTACACCGAGAGCAGCCCGGCGGCGGTGCGGTGCCAGGAGAAGTTGCGGGCGTGCCGTTCCGCGCCCCGGCTCAGCACGGCCCGGCGGTCCCGGTCCGGCAGCAGCCGGCAGAGCGCGGCGGCCCAGTCGTCCGGGCGGTGCCCGTCGATCAGCACCCCGCTGCCCTGGTCCCGCACGGCGGTGACCAGCCCGCCCACGGCGGCGGCCAGCACCGGCGTACCGCACGCCTGCGCCTCCAGGGCGACCAGGCCGAACGACTCGTTGTACGACGGCACCGCGACCAGGTCGGCGGCCCGGTACACGGCCGGCAGGTCGTCACCGGTCTGCGGCGGCAGGAACCGCACCCGGTCGGCGACGCCGAGGGAGGCGGCCAGCTCGATCAACGCGGTGGGGCGGTCCAGCCCACTGCCGCTCGGGCCGCCCACGACGACCACGGTCAACTCGTCGGCGAGCAGCGGGTCACGGTCCCGCAGCGCGGCCACCGCCCGGATCAGCACGTCCGGGGCCTTCAACGGCTGGATCCGGCCGACGAACGCCACCACGTACCCCGTACTCGGCAGGCCGAGCCGGCGGCGGGCGGCGTGGACGGCCGCATCCCGGTCGCCACCGGCGGGGCGGAACCGGTCCAGGTCGACGCCGGGCTGGACCACGGTGACCCGGTCCGGATCGGCGTCGTACCGGCTGATCAGGTCACGGGCCTCGACCCGGGTGTTGGCGACCAGTCGGTCGGCCTCGGCGACCACCTGCTCCTCGCCGATCACCCGGGCCTTGGGCTCGGGCCGGTCACCGGCGGCGAGCTGGGCGTTCTTCACCTTGGCCAGGGTGTGCGCGGAGTGCACCAACGGCACCCCCCAGCGGTCCCGGGCCAGCCAGCCGACCTGCCCCGAGAGCCAGTAGTGCGAGTGGATGAGGTCGTAGTACCCCGGCGCGCGGGCCGCCTCGGCCCGAAGCACCCCGGCGGTGAACGCGCAGAGCTGGCCGGGCAGCTCCTCCTTGGTCAGCCCCTCCAGCGGGCCGGCGGTGATGTGCCGGACCTGCACGCCGGGCGCGACCTCGACCACCCGGGGCAGGTCGCCGGAGGTGGCCCGGGTGAAGATCTCCACCTCGACGTCGGCCTCGGCCAGCCGGCGGGCGACCTCCAGGATGTAGACGTTCATCCCTCCGGCGTCCCCGGTGCCCGGCTGGTGCAGGGGTGAGGTGTGCACCGAGACGGTGGCGATCCGGCGGGGCCGGGGCCACGGCTGTGCTCCACGCTGACGACCGACGCCGGTGTGCATCTCCGCCACGTCCGCTCCTTCTGTCACGGTTCGATGCCGTCCGCGTCGACCGGCGCTGTTCGGACAACGTCCACGCTCACGTTCATCTTCCCGGTCCGTCCGCACTGATTCGCCGGGGCGACCCCCAGGCGTGACGGACCTCATCGACACGTCCGGTCCCCACCGTCGGTCTCCGGGCGGGCAGCGGAGCAGAATGACCCGATGACTCCCGTCGCGATCGTCACCGGTGCCTCCAGCGGAATCGGCGCGGCCACCGCCCGCCGCCTGGCCACCGAGGGCTTCCACGTGCTCGCCGCCGCCCGGCGGACCGACCGGTTGGCGGAGCTGGTCGAGCAGATCACCGCCGCCGGGGGCGCGGCCACCGCCGTCGCCTGCGACGTCACCTCGGACGAGTCGGTGGCCGGGCTGGCCGACGCCGCCGCCCGCGCCCCCGGGCCGGTCACCCTCCTGGTCAACAACGCCGGCGGCGCCCGGGGGCTCGACCCGGTCGAGTCCGGCTCGGTCCGCGACTGGCAGTGGATGTACGACACCAACGTGCTCGGCACGCTGCGGGTCACCCAGGCGCTGCTGCCGGCGCTGGAGGCCTCCGGGTCCGGCACCATCGTGATCGTCGGCTCCACCGCCGGCTTCACCGTGTACGAGGGCGGGGGCGGGTACACCGCCGCCAAGCACGCCCAGACGGCGGTGGCCGGCACCCTGCGGCTGGAACTGTGCGGCCGGCCGGTCCGGGTGGTCGAGATCGACCCCGGCATGGTCCGGACGGACGAGTTCAGCCTGGTCCGGTTCGGCGGCGACGCCGACAAGGCCGCCGCCGTCTACGCCGGGGTGCCCGAGCCGCTGGTCGCCGACGACGTGGCCGACTGCGTCGCCTGGTGCGCCACCCGCCCGCCGCACGTCAACGTGGACCGGCTGGTGGTCCGCCCGTTGGCCCAGGCCGCCCAGCACAAGGTGCACCGGGTCGGCTGAGGTGGGATCCCGCCGTTGCGGCGGTGACCCGGCACCGGGCGGTCGTCCGGTGGGGGTGGTCACCCGGGGGACGACCAACCCGAACCGGCTCCGCCGGGTGGACAACTGGATCGTGGCGACCTGCGGGGAGACCCTGCGCGCGGCGACCGACCCCCTGGTGGTGGACCTCGGTTACGGCGCCACCCCGACCACCGCCGTGGAGTTGCGCACCCGGCTGGCCGCCCGGGTCCGTGCCGACGTCCGGCTGGTCGGGCTGGAGATCGACCCGCTCCGCGTCGCCGCCGCCGCGCCGGCCGCCGAGCCACCCGGCCTGACCTTCGCCCGGGGCGGTTTCGAGCTGGCCGGGCTCCGGCCCTGCCTGGTCCGCGCCTTCAACGTGCTCCGGCAGTACACCGAGGACGAGGTACCCGCCGCCTGGCGGGCGATGACCGACGCGCTGGCCCCGGGTGGACACCTGGTCGAGGGCACCTGCGACGAGTTGGGCCGGCTCGGCGGCTGGCTGCTCGTCGACGCCACCGGCCCCCGCACCCTGACCCTGGCCGCCCGGCTGGGCACCCTGGAGACGCCGGCCCGCTTCGCCGAACGGCTGCCCAAGGCGCTGATCCACCGCAACGTGCCCGGAGAACGGGTACACGACCTGCTCCGGGCCCTCGACGCCGCCTGGCACGCCGCCGCCGGGTACGCCCCCTTCGGCCCCCGCCAACGCTGGCTGCACACCGTCGACGCGGTCTGGGCGGCCGGCTGGCCGGTCCTGGACCGTCCCGCCCGCTGGCGCCTCGGCGAGGTCACCGTCCCCTGGTCCGCCGTCGCCCCGTCCTGACCCACCCCGCCCGCTCGGCCCTCACCCGCCCTGCCCCGGCCCGCCCTGTTCCCGGCCTGGCGTGCAGCACGCTGGGTGATCTCCGGCTGCGGGACATCATGCTGTCGAGCGATATACCTTCCAGGAATTTTTATACCACTGAGGTATGTCACCCCGCAGGATCGCCTGCGCCGCACGACGACACGCCCGAGCAGCACCCCGGCGGGCAGGGCGGAAAGGGACGGGGCCGGGCCGGGTCAGACCGCGCAGTTGACGAGGACGGGCTCGGGGTGCAGGGTGACGCCGAAGCGGGCGTGGACGCCGTCGCGGATCTCCCGGGCCAGGGCGACCAGGTCGGCGGTCCGGGCGGTACCGCTGCGGTTGGTCAGGGCGAGGGTGTGCTTGCTGGAGATGGCCGCGCCGTTCGGGCCGGGGTACCCCTTGCCGAAGCCGGCCCGGTCGATCAGCCAGGCCGCGCTGAGCTTCACCACGTCCCCCGCGCCCGGCCAGGCGGGGGGCTCGCCGAACTCCTCGGCGCGCTGGAGGAACAGCTCGTACGCGGCCTGGTCGAGGACCGGGTTGGTGAAGAACGAGCCGACCGAGCGGGTGTCCGGGTCCGTCGGGTCGAGGACCATGCCCTTGCCGGCGCGCAGCCGCAGCACGGTCTCCCGGGCGTCGGCCAGGGGCACCCGGCCGCCGGGGGCCACCCCGAGGGTACGGGCCAGTTCGGCGTAGCGGACCGGGCCGGAGAGCGGCGAGCGGGCCAGCCGGAAGTCGACCGAGAGGACCGCCCAGCGGTCGCTGTACTTGAAGATGCTGGACCGGTACGCGAACCCGCAGTCGGCGGCGGCGATCCGGTCGAGGCTGTTCTCCCGGCGGTCGTACACCTGCACGCCGGTGATGGTCTCGGCGACCTCCTGGCCGTACGCGCCGACGTTCTGGATCGGGGTGGCGCCGGTGGAGCCGGGGATGCCGGAGAGGCACTCCAGCCCGGACCAGCCGTTGGCGACGGTGGCGGCGACCAGGTCGTCCCAGGGCTCGCCGGCCTCGACCCGGACGGTGACCGTCTCCGCGTCCTCGGCGAGCACCCGGACGCCCCGAGAGCGGACCAGGACGACGGTGCCGGGGAACCCCTCGTCGCCGACCACGACGTTGCTGCCGCCCGCGAGAATAAGTACCGGCTCGTCCCACCCCTGCGCTTCCTGCACCTTTTGTACGATTTGATCGGAGCTGGCGGCGGTCACGAGCCGTCCCGCCGCCCCGCCGAGGCGCAGCGTGGTGAAACTCGCCAACGAACCTGCGTCAGCGGGTTGGATTTCGGTGGTCGGCTGGGCACTAACGTCGGACACGCCTTTCACCCTAGGCTGAAGAGGAGCCGTGGCACCCACTGGTGGCCCGGTCGCCCAGGAGGACGCGATGAGCAGACTGCACGGCACGAAGGACTTCTGGATCGGGGCGCTCCGGGCCGAGGGCCCGACGTTCGCCGCCGCCGTCGCGGAAGCTCCTCCCGAGACACCGGTCCTCTCCTGTCCCGGCTGGACGGTCTCCGACCTCACCCTCCACCTCGCCGGCCTCTACCAGTGGGTGCACGGCTTCGTCGGCACCGGCGAGACCACCGCCCCGGCCCGCCGGGAGGAGACCGAACTCCCGCCGGGGACGAGCCCGCTCCAGTTCTGGCAGCACACGTACGACCAGCTCATGACCCTCTTCGACGGCCTGGACCCGGAGGCCCCGGCCTGGAACTGGGCCCCGCAGCCGAAGAAGGCCGGCTTCTGGATCCGCCGGATGGCGCACGAGACGGCGGTGCACCGCTGGGACGCCCAGCTCGCCATCGCCGCCGGTGAGCCGATCGAGGCGAAGCTCGCCGGCGACGGGGTCAGCGAGGTGCTCGACACCTGGCTGCCCGCCGGGCGACGGCCCGCCTCCGGGCAGTGGCGCGGGGTGGTCCACCTGACCGCCACCGACGCCGCGCAGGAGTGGTACCTGCGGCTGCGCGGCGAGGGGGTGGCCCTGCTGGACACCGACACGATCCTCGACCACGACGACCACCACGCCCGGGTGCAGGTCGCCGGCACCGCCAGCGACCTGCTGCTGGCGCTCTGGGGGCGGGTCGCCTTCGACACCCTCGCGGTGACCGGCGACGCCACCCTGCTGCCCGGTCTGCGCACCGGATGAGCGACCTGCGGTTTCCGGAGACCTTCGTCTGGGGCGCGGCCACGGCCGCGTACCAGATCGAGGGCGCGGCCCGGGAGGACGGGCGGGGCCCGTCCATCTGGGACACCTTCAGCCGGACGCCGGGGAAGGTCTTCGCCGGGCACACCGGTGACGTCGCCTGCGACCACTACCACCGGTACGCCGACGACGTGGCCCTGATGGCGGAACTGGGGCTGCGGGCGTACCGGTTCTCGGTGGCCTGGCCCCGGGTCCAGCCGGACGGCACCGGCCCGGTCAACCCGCGCGGCCTGGACTTCTACGACCGGCTCACCGACGCGCTGCTGGCCCACGGCATCGACCCGATCGTGACCCTGTACCACTGGGACCTGCCGCAGAGCCTCGGCGACCGGGGCGGCTGGACCACGCGGGAGACCGCCGAGCACTTCGCCGCGTACGCCACGGCGGTGCACGGCCGCCTCGGTGACCGGGTGGACGTCTGGACCACGCTCAACGAGCCGTGGTGCTCGGCCTTCCTCGGGTACGGCAACGGGGTGCACGCCCCCGGCGAGCAGGACCCGGGCGCGGCCTTCGCCGCCGTGCACCACCTCCTGCTGGCGCACGGCCTGGCCGCGCGGGCGCTGCGGGCGGCCGGGGCACGGACGGTCAGCATCACCCTCAACCCGTGCGAGGTGCAGCCCGCCGACCCGGACAGCGCCGCCGACGCCGCGGCGGTACGCCTGGTCGACGGGTTGCAGAACCGGATCTTCCTCGACCCGCTGACCGGGGCCGGGTACCCCGCCGACGTGCGGGAGCACCTGGCCCGACTGGTGGAGCCGACGTTCATCCGGGACGGCGACGAGAAGCTGATCGCCGCCCCGCTCGACCTGCTCGGGATCAACTACTACGCGCCCACGTACGTCGCCGGCCGCCCGGACGGGGCCGGTGGCGGCGGGTCGTACCCGGGCACCGACGGGGCGGTGCACTTCCTGCCGCCGGCCGGGCCGGTGACCGACATGGGCTGGCAGGTCGAGCCGGCCGGGCTGACCCGGCTGCTGGTCCGGCTCGCCGCCGAGCACCCGGGGCTGCCGCTGATGATCACCGAGAACGGGGCGGCCTTCCCCGAGGGGGTGACCGACGCCGACCGGATCGGGTACCTCGACGGGCACCTGCGGGCCGCCCACGAGGCGATCAGACAGGGCGTCGACCTGCGCGGATACCTGGTCTGGTCGCTGCTGGACAACTTCGAGTGGAGCGAGGGGTACCGCAAGCGGTTCGGCATCGTCCACGTCGACTACACCACGCAACGCCGTACCCCGAAGGACAGCGCCCGGTGGTACCAGGGGGTGATCGCGCGCAACGGGCTGTGACCCGGGTGCGATCATCGGTGACCATGGCGCAGCGCCCGACGTTGGAGGAGGTGGCCCGGCGGGCCGGGGTGTCCCGGGCCACCGTGTCCCGCGTGGTCAACGGCTCGACCACGGTCGCCGGCCCGATCCAGGAGGCGGTCCGGCGGGCCGTGGCCGAGCTGGGGTACGTGCCGAACCTCGCCGCCCGCAGCCTGGTCACCCACCGGACCGACTCGATCGCCCTGGTGCTGCCCGAGGCGGCCACCCGGGTCTTCTCCGACGACCACTTCTTCCCCGGCATCATCCGGGGCGTCAGCCGGGAGCTGGAGGCCGCCGACAAGCAGCTCGTGCTGATGCTCGCCGGCTCGCCGGCCGGGCACGCCCGGGTGCGGCGGTACACCACCGGGCGGCACGTCGACGGGGTGCTCTTCGCCTCGCTGCACGGCGCCGACCCGCTCCCCGGCACCCTCGCCGGCCTCGGCCTGCCGGTGGTGTGCAGCGGCCGGCCGCTCGGCGACGGCTCCGTGCCGTACGTGGACGTGGACCACGCCGGCGGGGTGTCCCGGGCGGTGGCGTACCTGATCGACTCGGGGCGGCGGCGGATCGCCACCATCGCCGGGCCGCAGGACATGGTCGCCGGGATCGACCGGCTCGCCGGGTACCGGGACACGGTCACCGCCGCCGGGCTGCCGGCGCTGGTCGGGTACGGCGACTTCACCCGGGACTCCGGGGCGGCGGCCATGCGCGACCTGCTCGACCGGTACCCCGACCTGGACGCCGTCTTCGCCGCCTCCGACCTGATGGCGCACGCCGCCCTGCGTACCCTGCGCGCGGCGGGGCGGCGGGTGCCGGAGGACGTGGCGGTGGTCGGCTTCGACGACATCCCGTCGGCCGCGTACACCGATCCGCCGCTGACCACCGTCCGGCAGCCGATCCTGGAGATCGGCCGGGTGATGACCCGGCTGCTGCTGCGGCACGCCGCCGGGGAGCCCGTCGAGCCCTCCGTCATCCTCCCCACCGACCTCGTCCGCCGCGACTCCGCGTAAGGAGGGGCCCCCTGTTAACGCTTTCTGTAGTGGAAGGGCCCCTTCCTCACACCCGGAGCCGGCGAGCGGGGCGGGCGGCGGGCGGGGCGGGGGCGGGCGGCGGGCGGGGCGGGGGCAGGCGAGGGCGGGCTTATTCCGTCGCGGCGGGCGGGGGCACCCGCTAGCGTGCCGGGCATGCCGGAGCCCGTCACGCTGCTGCGCGTCCCTGACCTGGCCGACACCGAGTACGCCTACGCGGCCACGGTCGCCCCACCGGCCCGGCTGGTCTTCACCGCCGGGGCCTGCCCGCTGGACGCCGACGGCGCCACGGTCGCCCCGGGCGATCCCGTCGCGCAGGCCCGCCAGGTGATGGCCAACCTGGCGACCGCGCTGGCGGCGGCCGGCGCCCGCCTGACCGACGTGGTCAAGACCACCGTCTACGTGGCCTCGTCCGAGCAGGCCGACCTGGTGGCGGTCTGGCGGGTGGTCCGGGACGCCTTCGGCGACCACGAGCCGCCCAGCACCCTGCTCGGCGTGGCCGTCCTCGGGTACGACGACCAGCTCGTCGAGGTCGAGGCGGTCGCCGCCGTCAGCGCGGGGGCCTGAGGTGCCGGCCGGGACCGCCGGGAGCGGGCCGCCGGTCCTGGTCCGGGAGGTCCGGCCGGCGGACGCGCCCGCCGTGGTCGCGCTCCGGGCGGCGGTCCACCCCTATCTGGTACGCGGGGTCGAGGCGACCCGGCGCACGATCGTCGACCCGCCGCCCGGCGCGGACCGGGCCGCCCTGGTCGCCGAGGTGGCCGGCGAGGTCGTCGGCTGGGTCTCGGCGTACCGGAACCCGTCCAGCGGCAGCGGCGAGATGTCGGTGCTGGACGTGCACCCGCAGCGGCGTCGGCAGGGGGTCGGCGGCGCGCTGCTGGACCGGGCCCTCGCCCACCTCGCCGGGCTGGGCGTACCCCGGGTGCGGGCCTGGTCGGTGCCGGAGGCGCTGCCCTTCGCCGAGCGGCACGGCTTCGCCCCGAGCCGTACCGTGCGCTTCTCCGGCCTGGAGCTGCGGCCGGCGCCCCCGGCCCCCGTCGTCCCGGCCGGCGTGGCGCTGCTGTCCGTCGCCGAGGTGGAGCCGTACCGGCTGTACCAGGCCGACCAGGCGACCGCCGGGGACGTACCGGGGGAGGAGCCCGGCGACGGGGTGACGTACGAGTTCTGGCGGTACGACGTCTGGACGGACCCGGGGCTGGACCGGGCGACCAGCACCGCCGTCACGGTCGACGGCGAGCTGGCCGCGTTCAGCCTGGTGCAGCGCGACGGCGACCGGATGTGGTCGGACTACACCGGGACCGTGCCGCGGTACCGGGGGCGGGGCCTGGCCCGGCTGGCCAAGCAGGCCGCCCTGCACCGGGCGGCGGCCAGCGGCATCCGGACGGCGTACACCTCCAACGACGAGGCGAACGCGCCGATGCTGGCGGTCAACACCCGGCTCGGCTACCGACCGGTGGCCACCCACTGGTCCGTCCTGCGCGACCTCACCTAGCGTCCGGTGGTGATGGGCTGGCCGAGGCTGCGGCGGGTGAGCAGAGCGGCACCGGCCACGGCGGCCGGCATCACCAGCACCGCGCCGAGCGGGATCAGGAAGCAGAGGAAGACCGCCACCCCGAAGCCGAGCGCGGTGGGCCGGTCAGCCTTCAGCACCGCCCGGCGCTCCGCCAGCCCCTTGCCGCGCCGGTAGAAGGGGGCACCGACCAGTTCCACCGCGAGCAGCCAGCCACCGATCATCGCCCCGATCACCGGGACGACGAGCTGGCCCAGGATCGGCACGAACCCGGCGACGAAGAGGCCGAGGCCGATCGGCACCGAGAGGGCCACCAGGCGTAGCGAGTCGGCGGTGCTGCGCCGCAGGGAGGGCCAGAACGGCACGTCCACCGCGTCCGGCGTACCGCCGAAGCGGTCCTCCACCTTCTCGGAGATCTTCTCGTAGAACGGGTCGCCGACGACCAGCGTCACCGCGGTGAAGCTGACCACCCCGACCAGGCCGGCCAACGCCAGCAGGGCGATCCCGGCGATCACCCGGGTCACGGCGCGGGCGGTGTCCGACCAGTCGTCGGCGAACGGGGTGACCAGCACCGTCCAGTCGTCGACGAAGTACACCAGGGCGAAGAAGGCCGCGCCGAAGAGCGTGGCGGTGATCAGCGCGGGGACGATCCCGAGCAGCATCAGCCCGGGACTGCGGACGTAGAGGCCGAGCCCTCGCAGCAGCAGGCCGACCCCGGTGAGGAAGCGGCGGACGGTACTGGCGACCGGCGCGGCGATCCTGGGTGCGTTCACGAACGGCGAGCCTAGTGGCCAACGGCCACCCCGGCAGCCGGGCCCGCCGGCCACCTCGACCTCGGGGCCGCCGGCCACCTCGACCTTGGGTCGCCGGCCGCCGGGGCCGCCGGCCACGGCGGGGGCGGCGGTGGATGCCGGATCAACCAGTTGGTGGATCGGCGGGGTCCACCCCGGCCGGTGCGCGGGGCCGCCGGGCGGTCGATCCGCGCCCGGCCCACGACCGGGACCCTGGAGTCAGGTACGGCAACGAGCGCGGGGAGACGACGTGACGACACCGGTCATCGAGGTGACCAACCTGCACAAGAGGTACGGCGACCTGGTGGCGGTACAGGATGTGTCGTTCAGCGTGGCCACCGGGGAGATCTTCGGTGTGCTCGGTCCCAACGGGGCCGGCAAGACCACCACGGTGGAGTGCGTCGCCGGCCTGCGCGTACCGGACGGGGGCGGGGTGTCGGTCCTCGGGGCCGACCCCCGCCGGGACGCCGACCGGCTCCGGCAGCAGGTCGGGGTGCAGTTGCAGGAGAGCCAGCTACCGGACCGGCTCCGGGTCGCCGAGGCTCTGGAGCTGTACGCGTCGTTCTACCGGGACCCGGCCGACCCGGACCGGCTCGTCGAGGAGCTGGGGCTCGGGGCGAAGCGGAACACCCCGTACAAGAAGCTCTCCGGTGGGCAGAAACAGCGGCTCTCCATCGCGCTGGCCCTGGTCGGCAACCCGAGGATCGCCATCCTCGACGAGCTGACCACCGGCCTGGACCCGCAGGCCCGCCGGGAGACCTGGGGCCTGATCGAGCGGGTCCGCGACCGGGGGGGACGATCGTGCTGGTCACCCACTTCATGGAGGAGGCCGAGCGGCTCTGCGACCGGGTGGCCGTGATCGACTCCGGCCGGGTGGTCGCCCTGGGCACCCCGGCCGGCCTGGTGGCGGCGGTGGCGCCGGAGCAGCGGGTCCGGTTCCGCCCCTCGGCGCCGCTCGACGACCACCTGCTCACCGACCTGCCCGAGGTCGTCTCGGTGCAGCGCAGCGGCGGTCACCTGGTGGTCACCGGCACCGGGAACGTGCTGCACGCGGTCACCTCGGTGCTCGCCCGCAACCAGATCGTCGCCGCCGACCTGCGGGTCGAGCAGGCCACCCTCGACGACGCCTTCGTCGAGCTGACCGGGCACCGGCCCGCCGAGTGAGGAGAGACCCCATGCACGCCTTCGGGCAGATCCTCAGGACCGAGGCGAAGCTCCACCTGCGGGACTGGCCGACGATCCTGACCGTGGTCGGGCTGCCGGTGGTGATCCTGGTCGTCCTCGGGGCGATCCCGGCGCTGCGGGAGCCGAGCCCGGACTTCGACGGACAGACCTTCATCAGCTACTTCTCCCCCTCCCTGCTGGTCATGACGCTGGCGGTGACCGGGCTGACCGCCCTGCCGTCCACCCTGGCCACCTACCGGGAGCGCGGGATGCTGCGGCGGCTGGCGACCACCCCGGCGAGCCCGGCGGCACTGCTGGTCGCCCAACTCCTGGTCACCCTGGCCACGATGGTGGTCGGCGCGATCGTGCTCGTCGTGGTCGCCCGGCTCGCCTTCGGGGTGCCGCTGCCCGCGCACGCGCTGGGCTTCACGGTGGCCTTCGTCCTCGGCACCGGGGCGCTGCTCGCGGTGGGCCTGCTGGTCGCGGCGCTGGCCCGGACCGCCAAGGCGGCGCAGGCGATGTCCGTACCGCTGTTCATGGCGACCATGTTCTTCGGCGGGGTCTACCTGCCCCGGTTCATGCTGCCGGAGTTCCTGGTCCGGATCGGCGACTGGACGCCGCCCGGGGTGCAGGCCCTGCTGGACGCCTGGACGGGCACTGCCCCCGGGGTCCTTCCCCTGGTCATAATGGCGGTCATCGCCGTGCTCGCCGGCACGGTCGCCGCCAAGCTGTTCCGCTGGGAGTGATCCGACGTGGCCAGCGTCACCGAGTCGCACCGCCGGGGGTGAGCCGCCCATGACCAGCGCCGCCGAGCGGGTCACCTCCGTGGACACCGGGCGGGAGCAGGAGGTACGCCTGTACCGCGTGGTGCCGTACGGCGGCCTGGCGGTCGGGATGGTGCTCTCCACCCTCGCCCCGGTACCCGGTGCGCCGCCGGCCGTGGTGCACCTCACCGTCGCCGTGGCGGTCGGCTGCTGGATCGCCTGGTTCATCACCCTGCACCCCGACTGGCTCCCCCGACGCCGGCTGATGGCGGTGTACTTCCTCGGGCTGACCGTGTTCTGTGCGGTGCTGGTGTCGGCCAGCCCCTGGTACGGCTTCGTCGCCTGGGTCGGCCTGCTCCACTCGTACCTGGTGCTGCACGGCCGGTGGCGGCTGGTCGGGGTGGGCGTCACCGCGATGCTGGTCGCCACCGCGCAGAGCGTCGGGCCCCCCACCTCGCCGGGTCACCTGGTGCTCTGGTCGGTCCTGGCGCTGTTCAACGTGGGGATGGCCGTCGGGATCACCCGGATCGACGCGGCCAACACCCGGCAGCACCAGCAGCGCAAGCAGTTGGTCGAGGAGTTGGCCGAGACGAACCGCCGGCTGGCCGAGACGATGCGGGAGAACGAGGGGCTGCACGCCCAACTGCTCACCCAGGCCCGGGAGGCCGGGATACTGGACGAGCGGCAACGGATGGCCCGGGAGATCCACGACACCCTGGCCCAGGGGCTGGCCGGCATCATCACCCAACTGGAGGCGGCCGGGCAGGCCCGCGAGCGGCGGGCGGACTGGCAGCGGCACGTGGACAACGCGGAGACGCTGGCCCGGGAGAGCCTGACCGAGGCCCGCCGCTCGGTCCGGGCGGTCCGCCCCGAGCCGCTGGAGCGGGCCCGGCTGCCCGAGGTGCTGACCGATCTGGTGGACCGCTGGTCGACGATCAACCAGGTGCGCGGGGACGTGCACGTGACCGGCACGCCCAGCCCGCTGCACCCGGAGGTCGAGGTGACCCTGCTCCGGACCGCCCAGGAGGCGCTGGCCAACGTCGCCCGGCACGCCGGGGCGAACCGGGTCGGGCTCACCCTGTCGTACATGAAGGATCTGGTCACCCTGGACGTCCGCGACGACGGGGCCGGCTTCGACGGGGCCCGGCCGGGGCCGGCGCGGCCGGACGGCGGGTTCGGGCTGGCCGCCATGCGACAGCGGGTGACCGGGGTGGGCGGCCGGCTGGAGATCGAGTCCGAGCCGGGCAACGGGACGGCCGTGTCGGCCAGCGTGCCGGCCCTGCCGGGGCTGGCCGCGTGAGCCCGGACGCCGCCGTACCCCCGGACGCCGCCGTACCCACGGACGGGAGGGCCGACCGGGTCCGGCTGCTGATCGTCGACGACCATCCGGTGGTCCGGGACGGGCTGCGCGGCATGTTCACCGGCGACCCGGGGTTCGAGGTGGTCGGCGAGGCCGGCGACGGATCGGAGGCGCTCGCCCTGGCGGAAGCGCTCACCCCGGACGTGGTCCTGATGGACCTGCGGATGCCGGGCATGGACGGGGTCACCGCGATCCGGCGGCTGGCCCGGTCCGGGTCGACCGCCCGGGTCCTGGTGCTGACCACGTACGACACGGACGCGGACGTGCTGCCGGCGATCGAGGCCGGGGCGACCGGGTACCTGCTCAAGGACGCGCCCCGGGACGACCTGGTCCGGGCGGTACGGGCGGCGGCCCGGGGCGAGTCGGTGCTCTCCCCCAGCGTGGCCGGGCGGTTGATGGGCCGGCTGCGCGCCCCGACCGAGGAGCCGCTGAGCCAGCGCGAGCTGGAGGTGTTGACGCTGGTCGCCCGGGGCTCGTCGAACCGGGAGACGGCGGCCCGGCTGTTCATCAGCGAGGCCACGGTCAAGACCCACCTGCTGCACGTGTACGCCAAACTGGGCGTCAACGACCGGGCCGCCGCCGTCGCCACCGCGTACGACCGGGGCCTGCTCGTCCCCGGCGGTCGCTGACCCGCCCGCCGGCTTCCCCCACCCGCCCCCGCTCGCTCCCCGCCCCCGCCGCCCTGCGGTTAGGAAGGGGCCCTTTTACTACCGGATGCGTTAACAGGGGGCCCCTCCTTACACAATGGGTGGGTGCGGGCGGCGCGGTTGATCTCGTTGGTGTTGCTGTTGCAGGCGCGGGAGACGATGACCGCGGCGGAGTTGGCCCGGGAGCTGGAGGTCTCCGAGCGGACGGTCTACCGGGACGTGCTGGCGCTCTCCGCCGCCGGGGTGCCCGTCTACGCCGACCGGGGCCGGGCCGGCGGGTACCGGCTGCTCGGCGGGTACCGCACCCGGTTGACCGGGCTCACCCGGGACGAGGCGGAGGCGCTCTTCCTCGCCGGCCTGCCGGGGCCGGCCGGGGAGATGGGGCTCGCCGACGCGGTCGCCGCCGCCGAGTTGAAGGTGCTGGCCGCGCTGCCGCCCCCGCTGCGCGACGCGCCGGCCCGGACCGGCCAGCGGTTCCACCTGGACGTGCCGGGCTGGTTCCGGGAGGCCGCCCCGCCGCCGTGGCTCACCGACCTGGCCCGTGCGGTGTGGCGGGACCGGGTGGTCGAGCTGCGCTACCGGCGCGGCGAGCACGAGGTGACCCGCACCGTGCAGCCGTACGGGCTGGTGCTCAAGGGCGGGCTCTGGTACCTCGTCGGCCGGGTCGGGGACTCGACGCGGACGTACCGGGTGGACCGGGTCACCGGGGTCGAGGTGGGCGGGGAGACCTTCGACCGGGACGAGGACTTCGACCTCGGCCGGCACTGGCGGGAGCGGGCCGAGGCGTTCCTGCGGCAGATGCTGCCCGGCCGGATCACCCTGCGGGTCGGCCCGGCCGGGCTGCGCCTGCTACGCCACATCCTGGACGCCCCCTTCGTGTACGACGAGGCGGTCGCCGCCGCCGAGGGGCCGGACGAGCGGGGCTGGACGGTGCTGCGGCTGCCCGTCGAGTCGGTCGAGGTGGCGTACCACCAGGTGCTGCGGCTCGGCCCGGAGGCGGTGGTGCTCGACCCGCCCGAGCTGCGCGACCTGGTCGCCGACGCGACCCGCCGCTGGGCGGAGCTGTACGCCCGGCCCTGACCGGTGACGGGCTCGGCCCGCCACCGATCAGCCGCCGGTCAGATGGTCAGGCGGTCAGCGGTAGCCGGTGGCGTCGGCCGGGCGGCCGGCGTCCTGCACCTCGACCACGTACCGCCAGGCGTCCGGGCGGCTGCCGTCGAGATCGGTGAAGCCGTACACCTGCGCCAGCTCGCCGCTGGAGGTGGACCGCCCGTTCCAGCGGGCCCGGTCCGGGTCGGCGGCGAGGGCGGCCACGGCCCGCCCGACGAACGCCGGGCTCTCGGAGATGACGAAGTGCGGCTCCGTCGCCGTCGCGTCCCGCCAGGTGGCCTCGGTCACCCCGAAGTGTTCGAGCATCGCCTCGGAACGCAGCCACCCGGGGGTGAGCGCGACGGCGGCGCAGCCGTGCGGCTCCAGCTCCCGGGCCTGGGCGAAGGCGAGCCGGTTCACTGCGGTCTTGGCCAGGTCGTAGAAGATCGAGAGCCGGTAGTTGGTGGCGTTGTACTCGGTGGTGCCGTCGCCCATCTCCACCACCAGACCGCCCGGGTTGCGGATCAGCAGGGGCAGGGCGACGTGGCTGGTGACCAGGTGCGTGTCGACGGCCAGCCGGAGCAGCCGCAGACCGGCGTCGAGCGGCTGCCGCCAGACCGGCTCGTGCCAGGTGGTCAGCGCGTCGCCGCCCCAGATGTCGTTGACCAGGATGTCGAGCCGGCCGTGCGCGTCGTCGATCCGCCGCACCAGATCGCGTACCTGATCGGGGACGAGGTGGTCGACGCGGACCGCGACGCCCTCGCCGCCGGCGGCGGTGACCAGCTCGGCGGTCTCCTCGATGGTCTCCGGGCGGTCCATCTCGGAGCGGCCCGCGCGGCTGCTGCGCCCGGTGGCGTACACGGTCGCGCCGGCCGCGCCGAGTTGCACCGCGATCTGCCGGCCGGCGCCCCGGGTCGCCCCGGCGACCAGCGCCACCCGGCCCTTCAGTGGTTGTTCTGCCATGCCGGCGACCATTCCACCGATACCTGACAACCGGTGTCAGCCACCGGCAGCGAGCGCCGGCCGGCGCGGTGCCGGCCCGGTACGCGCCCCGACCGGTGGTGGCGGTGGCTCAGCCGTTGAGGAAGTCGGAGATCCGGCCGCGCAGGTCGGCGCGGTCGGACCAGAGGATGCCCGGCCGGTCGTACACGTGCAGGGTGGCCCGGGGCAGCGCGGCGGCCAACTCCTCCGCGACCGACGCGGGATGCAGGTCGTCCCCGAGGCAACCGATGACCAGCGCGGGCGCGGTCACCGCCGCGAGCGCCGCCCGGTCGGGCAGCGGGGCCTGCTCGGGCAGGGTGGCCAGGCCCGGCGCGAGACCGTCCCGGAGCAGGTGGTCGAGGCGCTGCCGCAGGTACGCCCAACCAGCCGGGGTGTTGCGGACCGTGGGCGGCAGTTCGACGGCGACCGCCTCGGCGACCGCCGAGGCGTCCCCGCTGGCCACCGCGGCGAGCAGCCCGGAGATCCGCTCCCGGGCGTCCGGGCCGCGCGGCTGGTCCAGCGCCGCCGGCAGGAAGAGGACCAGCCGGTCGAAGCGTTCCGGGCTGCCGCCCAGCAGGTGACAGAGCGCCCCGGCACCGAGGCTCGCCCCGAAGGCCCGGGTGGCGCCGCCGAGGTCGGCGACCGCCCGCAGGTCCCGGGCCAGATCGGCGTACGTCCACGCGCCGGGCGGCGCGTCGGAGCGACCGTGTCCCCGGAACTGGAAGAAGATCCGGCGGCCGGTGACCCCGCTGCCGAAGGGGCGGGTGGTGGCGATCCCGTTACCGAGCCCGTGCGCGAAGACGGTCACCGGATCGCCCGACCCGGTGACCAACTGTTCCAGCCGCACACCGTGCGGGGTGGCGACCACCTCGGTCTCCGGATCCGGCAGCGCCGGCCGGCCGGTACGCGGAGCACCGGGGCCGGGGCCCCAGGTGCGGGGTCCGCCGTCGGGCGGAGGAGGCCAGCGGAAGCCTCTCACCAGGACCCTCGGCCGTCACTGAGGTCGCGTAGCCCGACCCGGACGTCCAGCAGGTAGATGAGCGCCGCCGCGATGCCGACCAGACCGAACAGGCTGATCGGACCGAAGCCGAACAGGGTCAGCACCAGACAGACCGCCAGGATGGCGATCCAACCGGCCTTGGGCAGGGTGCCGATGGCCGGGAAGGCGTCGGAGCGCTGGGTGATGGCGTGCACCAGCGCGACACCCAGGACGATCAACGCGAAGACGAGCAGGATCAGCTCGATCACGTAGCGGACTTCGAGGAAGAAGAGCGGCGCGGCGTAGGCCATGCCGGCAAGCTTATGCCGGCGACCCCGGAAACGTCCCACAGGACGCTGCCGGGGCCGCCGGCACGGTCACTCGGCGACCGGTCGCCGCCCGGTCACTCGGCAGCCGGCCGGGTCCGCTTCGTACCCTTCGGCAGCGTGGCCGACGGCGTACCGGCCTCCGACCCGGCGGCCGGCGTGCCGGCGGCCTTCGCCCGGCTGGCCTTCGTGCCGGCGGCCTTCGCGGTCGCCTTCGTGCCAGCGGCCTTCGTGCCAGCGGCCTTCGTCGTCGTGCCGGCGGCCTCGGCGGTGCTCTTGCTGGCCGTGCTCCTGCTGGCCGTGGGCTTGGCGGCGGCGGGCTTGGCGGTCGACCGCGCGGTGCCGGCGGCCCGGGCCCGCGCGGTCTTCGCCGGGGCCGACTTCGCCTCCACGACCTCTGCCACGTCGGCCGGGGTCGGCACGTCGGTCGACGTCCGCGCCTCGGCCCGGCTCGACGTCTCGGCCCGGCTCGACGTCTCGGCCTGGGCCGACGTCTCGGCGGGGGTGGCGGCCAGCGGGGTCGGGGCAGTGGTGACCGTGGCCTCGGTCGCCTCGATGTCGGCGTTCACCGTCTCGGCGACGTCCACCACACCGGCACCGACCACCCGCTCACCCCGGGCGACCAGCGCGCCGTACACGGCCAGCGCCCGCTCCTGGGCGGCCTGCGCCCCGGCGACCACCACGGCGGTGTTGCGGGTCGCCGCCTCGCGCAGCCGGTCCAGGTCGGCGGCCTCGCGCAGCCGGTCCGGGTCGGCCACCTGGCGCAGCCGGTTGACGTCGGCCACCTCGCGCAGCCGGTCCAGGTCGACGACCTCGCGCAGCCGGGTGTCGGCGGCCTCGCGCAGCCGGTTCAGGTCGGCGGCGGTGACGCCCTTCTCCCGGAGACCGGCGGCGGTCTCGTTGGCCGTGCGGAACGTCTCGGTCGCCCGCTGGCGCAGCTCGAAGCCGGTGACGACGGCCTTGCCGCCCAGGTCGGCGGCGACCCGTCCACCCAGGTCGGTGACGACGGCGGGCAGCTTGCGCAGGTGTTCGAGGGCCAGGTCGCCGGCGCCGGCGGCGGCGTAGATCGGGGCCGGGATGCGGTTGGTCTTCGGCTGGGTCATGACTTCTCCTCCTCGGCCGCCGCGGCGGCCTGCTCTCCGGTCGGCTCGGCGGCGGTGGGCTCCGCGCTCGTGGCGGTGGGCTCCGCGCCCGGCGCGGTGGACTGGGCGCTCGTCGCGGTGGACTGGGCG